>CAZBLX010000032.1:0-2461 GCA_964492865.1 uncultured Planctomycetia bacterium
TTTTTCCCTAAGGTAATATTATATTTATGCCATTTTTCTAAAATATAAGATTTTTTTTCTTTAAAAAGAATATAGTTTCTTTCTATTTTCCTGAGTATCTCTTTAAGAAGTTCGAGGCGATTTATTTTTTTCCCAAAAAATTCTTTTAAAGAGATTCCCGAAGGAGGTAGTTCTTGTTTTTCATTATTCACATTAACCCCAACTCCTCCCACAACAATCACAGATTCTTTTTCTCTGCAAACCTCTGTCAGAACTCCTGCTAATTTTTTATTCTTCAATATTAAATCATTAGGCCATTTTATTCCTATCTTTATTTTAAAAATCTCCTCTGTTGCCTCAGCCACGCTTACAGATAAAAGTAAAGATAAAAGAGAGAGTTTAAAAGAGTCTTGAGGCTTAAAAATTAAGGAAAAGTAAAGACCTTTGTAAGGAAAAGAAAACCATCCTCTTCCCCACCTTCCCCTTCCTTTTGTCTGATTCTCAGCAATAATTAAGGTTCCTTCCTCTTTATAAGAAAGACGAAAAGCGATATCCTGGGTGGAAGTTATATTCTCAAAATAATAAATTTTTTTTCCAAAAATCTCTGTATCTAAATTATACCTAACCTCCCAGGGGAATAATCTATCCGGTATTTTATTTATCCGGTAACCCAAATAGGGATTTCCCTTAATCTCGTAACCTAAATTTCCCAGTTTTAAAAGAATCTCATTCAGTTGTAAAGACGTAATATTAAATTGGTTGGTTAATTTTT
Organism: uncultured Planctomycetia bacterium; assembly: GCA_964492865.1. Classification (GTDB taxonomy): domain Bacteria; phylum Omnitrophota; class Gorgyraeia; order Duberdicusellales; family 4484-171; genus CAZBLX01. The sequence continues at coordinate 752 of CAZBLX010000032.1, forward strand.
GCAAAGATATAAATTCTTCTCCTTTTAAAATATCAAGAATCTCCTGCCACATTTTAAGAATCAAAAAATTTTTTTGCCTCCTCAAACTTTATCTTTCCCTCATACAAAGCCTTTCCTAAAATTACTCCTTTAACAAAAGGAGTCTCTTTTTTTATCAACTCTAAATCTTTTAAATCTTTAATTCCTCCTCCAACAATAAAAGAAATTCTTTTAAATGAAGATAATTTCTTTATCCTTTCAATATTTATCCCTTTAAGTGTGCCATCTCTTAAAATATCTGTATAAATTACATACCTGACTCCTTTTTCTTCTAAATAATGAATAAATTCTAAATAATCAATATTTGTTTTTTTCTTCCATCCCTCGCAACTTATTTTTTTTTCATAAACATCAACACTGACAGCTACTTTTTCTTTAAATAAACTTAATACTTTCTCTAAAAATTTCTCCTCCAAAGCTTTCGTTCCAATCACAACTCTTTCTGCTCCCCATCCAAGCAATTTTTCAATCTTCTCTATATTTCTTATGCCTCCTCCTATCTGAATCTTTACTTTTAATTTAAGCATTTCTTTTATTATTTTTAAATTATCTTTCTCGCCCAAGGAAGCTCCTAAATCTACTACATGAATTAAAGAAGCTCCTTTTTTATACCACATCCAGGCAACCTCCAAAGGGTCTTCATAATATATCTTTTTTAACTCTTTTTTTCCCTGATAGAGACGGGCTACTTTCCCTTCCAAAATATCAATAGCAGGAATTAAAAGCATCAATCAAATTTTGCCTTTGTTGTGGGAAGAACTGTATCTTCTTTTTTAACTGCTTCCTTAAGTGCTAAAGCAATCGCTTTTGTAGATGCTTCCAGTATATGATGGAGATCTTCTCCCTCTAATATATCTAAATGGAGGGTAATTTTTGCATGATCTGTGAATGCTTTCCAGAATTGTTTAAAATGAAGAAATGTATAAGTAGCTTTATATACACGAATATTTTTGGGTTTGATTTTAAAAAAAGGTCTTCCTCCTATATCAACCACGCATCTTGACAATGCCTCATCCATACAAACAAAACTGTAAGAAAATCGTTTTATCCCTCTTTTATCTTTTAAAGCTTCACCAAAGGCTTTTCCCAAACAAATCCCTATATCTTCATTAGTATGGTGAATATCAACCTCAAAATCACCTTTTGCTTTTATATTTAAATCAAATCTGCTGTGAAGAGAAAAAGAAGAAAGTAAATGATCCAAAAAAGCAATTCCTGTAGTGATTTTATATCTTCCTTTACCTTTTAAATTAAGAATGACCTGAATTTCGGTCTCTTTTGTCTTTCTTTCTATCTTTGCTTTCATCTATTCAGCCTCCTTTCTACACTCTCAATATGCTTCCTCATCCCCTCTAAAGAAGCGATCTCTGAAAGTGCCGGAAATTGCTTCTTTAAAGCTTTTTTAGAATAACTTACAAAATGAATCTCTTTTAAAAAATCCCTCACACTTAACCCAGAAAAAAACTTTGCTGTGCCATGAGTGGGAAGAACGTGACTGGGGCCAGCTAAATAATCTCCTAAAGCAACAGGGGTATTTTCTCCCAAAAATACCGCTCCTGCATTTTCAATTTTTTTAAGTAAAGCAGTAGGATTCTTGGTAAAAATCTCAACATGCTCAGGAGCAATGATATTGGCTACTTTAACTGCTTCTTCTAAATTTCTTACTCTTAC
>CAZBLX010000032.1:2561-9088 GCA_964492865.1 uncultured Planctomycetia bacterium
CAGGAGCAATGATATTGGCTACTTTAACTGCTTCTTCTAAATTTCTTACTCTTACTACAAATCCATTTAATTTTTTCTTTCTTAAGTTATTAGCAATCTTTTTAGAAGTAGTCACTACCATAACCAAACCTTTGTAATGTTCGGCTTGTGCTTCTAAATCAGAAAGGATATAATCTAAATTTGCGTTTTTGGAAGCAATAATTAAGACTTCGGAAGGTCCGGCAAGAAGATCTATATCTACCTCACCAAATACCTGTCTTTTTGCCTCCATCACATATTCATTTCCCGGCCCAATAATTTTATCTACTTTTTTTATTGTTTTCGTCCCATAAGCTAAGGCAGCAATAGCTTGCGCCCCTCCAATTTTATAAATCTCTTTTATCTTTAACATAGAAGCAGTTGCCAGAATAAAAGGGTTAATTGATTTATCTTTTGTAGGAGGGGAAACTAACACTATCTCTTTAACTCCTGCAGTTTGAGCTGGAATCGCACACATATACACTGAAGAAATCAAAGGAGCACTTCCTGCAGGTACATATATTCCCACCCTTTTTAAAGGAACATACCTTATTCCTAAAATTTTTCCCTCTTCTTTTTTTATCTTTAAAAAAGGCTTGGGGAGTAATGCTTTATGAAACTCATAAACATTTTCAATTGCTATTTTTATAGCAGAAATTATTTGAGAATTTAACTCATTAAAAGCTGCACTTATTTCCGATTCAGTTACTTTTAATTCCTTAGGTTTCAGCTTTACTTTATCAAACTTTTGCGTATATTCTAAAACCGCCTCATCTCCTCTTTCTCTTACTTCTTTTAAAATCTTAGTAACTTGTTCAACAACCTGCCTTTTCTTGTTACGCTTCTTAGTAATAATCTTCTCCAGATTAGCTAAATTCTTTAAAATTTGCATTTTTTAAGAAATTCTGAAAGAAAATTTTTTATCTCTATCTTAAAAAATTGAGGGTCTATTTTTTTCGCAATTACTCCTTGAGAAAGAGATGCTTTGCCTCCTCCTTTTAAACCAAGCCTTTCTTTATATTGATTAACAAACTGATAAGCAGAGAAGCCTTTTTCTACTAAATCTTGAGAGGCAGAAAAAATAAAAATATTACCTCGAGATGTATTACTTATTAGGAAAAATAAAGCTTCTTTTTGTTTTTCTCTTAAAACATCGCTGAGAAGAAAAAGGTAATCCATTTCTTTTTCATTTAAGTAAATATAGAAAAAATTAATATTAAATCCCTCAATTTTTTCTAAATATTGAGACAAAAACTTTTCTGCTTCATAAGAAACTAATGATTTTTCTAAACTCTTCAACCTTTTCTGTGTTTTCTCCAGCATCTTGAGAAGTTCTTGGGTTTTAGAAAGAATTAAATCTTCTTTGGTATGAAGAAGATTTTTTATCTCTTTTAACTTATCTCTATAAGAAAAAACTCTTTCTAAAGCTTGCTGACCACAAACAGCCTCAATTCTTCTTATCCCACTGCTTATTGAGGATTCAGAAAGAATAAGAAAAAGACCAATCTTGCCTGTATCCTTTACATGTGTTCCTCCACATAACTCCTTACTATAATCAGAAATACTCACCACTCTTACTAAATCCTCATATTTCTCCTCAAAAAAAGCTAAAGCTTTTTCTCTTTTTGCTTCCTCAAAAGGAACTACTTTTGTCTCTACCTTATCTGCTTGCAAAATAAACTCATTAACTAATCTTTCAACCTTTTCCAACTCATTTTCTTTTAATGCCTGAAAATGAGTAAAATCAAATCTTAATCTATCTGTATCTACTAACGAACCCTGCTGGGTAACATGAGTCCCCAATATTTTTCTTAAAGCAGCCTGAAGAAGATGAGTTGCTGTATGGGCTCTTTCTAAAGCTTTCCTTCTTTCTTCATCTATATGCAAAAAGGCTTTACCTCTCTTTATTATTCCTTCCTTCACCCTTCCTTTATGGAAAATTACTTCATTAATTTTTTCTACCTTCTCTACTTGAAACAATCCTTCTTGAGTCCTAATTTCTCCTTTATCTGAAAGCTGTCCTCCTGATTCAGGATAAAAAACAGTCTCTTTAAGAAAAATCACTCCTTCCTCATCCTTTCTTAAAACCTCTGTTTTTTCTCCATCTTTTACCAACATAATAATTTCTGTCTCATAAGCAAAATTTTCATATCCAACAAATTTTGTTTTTTCCTTCGGTATAAGCTGAACAACAGCTTCATCTTTATCTGTAAATATCCCTTTTTCAATTTTACTCTTTTCTTGAGAAAGTCTTCTTCTTTCCTCAAGTAATCTTTTAAATCCTTCTTCATCTATTTTTACATTTTCTAAAGTAGCTAATTCTTTTATGACTTCTAAAGGCACACCATAAGTATCATAAAGTTTAAAAACATCTTCTCCTTTTATGATCCTTTCCTTGTTTAGATTTTCCAAAAATAGGGCAAATTTATCTTTGGCTCCCTTAAGAATCACCAAAAATCTTTCCTCTTCTGCCAAAATAACTGAAGCAATATCCTCCTGTTTCTCCTCCAGTTCCGGATAAGCATCTTTCATTAAATCTGCATAAAGAGGGACTAATTTATAAAGAAAAGGTGTTTTTCTTCCTAAAGTAAATCCATGATATAAAGCTTTGCGAATAAGTTTTCTTATTATATAACCCCTCTCCTCATTAGAAGGAAAAACACCATCAGCAATAGCAAAAGTAACTGCACGAACATGATCTGTGATAGCATAGATAAAACTTAAATCTTGAGGAAAAGAAAGTATCTCTTGAAGAAATTCTACTACAGGAGAAAAAATATCAATCTGAAAATTATTATCTTTATTCTGAAGTAAGGAGGCGATTCTTTCCAGTCCCATCCCAGTATCAATATTTTTCTGTGAAAGAGGTGAAAGTTTTTTATCTTGATAATTAAACTGAGTAAAGACTAAATTCCAAACCTCCACAAAACGACCACAGGAACAGGCAGGTGAACAAGTCTTTTTTTTGCATCCATAATCCTCTCCCTTATCAAAAAAAATTTCTGAGCAGGGGCCACAGGGACCTTCCGGACCTTTAAGAGGAGCATTTGCCGGCCAGAAATTTTTATCCATCCCTAATTTAACTATTTTTTCTCCAGATACACCAATATAATCTTTCCATAAAGAAAATGCTTCCTCATCTTCCTCATAAACAGAAATCCATAAATGCTCCTCAGGTATATTCAAAACTTTTGTGAGAAATTCCCAAGCAAATTCTATTGCTTCTTTTTTAAAATAATCACCAAATGAAAAATTACCCAGCATCTCAAAAAAAGTATGATGAAATGGGGTTTTTCCTACTTTCTCTAAATCATCGGTTCGCAAACACTTCTGACAGGATGCAGCTCTTTTCACTCCTTTTTTTTCTCCTAAAAAATAAGGTTTAAACTGTTGCATTCCTGCAGAAGTAAAAAGGGAGGTTTTATCCTTAGGAACTAAGGAATCAGAGGGAAATATTTTATGATCTTTTTCTTTAAAAAAGTTTAAAAAATATTCTCTTATCTTAGATGTTTTCATAGGCTCTTTCTATCTCCTCAAAGTCAAAACCCCGCTGATAAAGATAACGGAAAATTTTCTTTTTATCCTTTCTTTGCTTTAGTTTAATAATTAATTCTTTAAGAACTTTTTGAATATCAATCGTTGTCTGTAATTGTTTAAATGTCTCTTCAATTATTGAAGGTTTAATCCCCAATCGTTTCAGCTGGAAATTAATTAATCTCTTTCCAAATCCCCGCAATAGTTTTTCTTCTGTATATTTTAAAGCAAATCTTTTATCATCAATAAAATTATTTTTTTTAAGATAATCAATAACTCTCTTTATTATATTGGAAGAAAATTTTTTCCTTTTTAAACGGGCCTCAATCTCCTGACAACTTCTTTCTCGATATTTTAAAAGTAAAAAAGTATAATTTAAGGCTTTTTTAAACTCTTTCTCTTCCAACTATCCTTCTTTAAGAACAAAATAACCTCGATTTGTTTTTACCAAACAATTTCCCTTTATTTGAGAAGTTATTCTTTCAAAATCCTCTTTATCCCTAACTCTTTCTCCCTCTATTTTTAAAATCACATCTCCTATCTCAATACCGCTTCTATCTGCAGGAGAACCAGGCTCAATGTCTACCACTACAACTCCCTCATTCTCTTTAATTCTATATTTCCTTTTAAGATAAGGAGTGATATCTTCTACTTTTAGTCCTCTAAATTCATATCCTTCTTCTTTCTCATAATAGACTAATTTTTCTATATCCTCGGGCCTTTCTCCTACTTTCACTCTAATTTCTTTTTTCCTTCCTGAACGCAAAATGGTCAAAGTAATTATATCTCCTGGCGTGGTTGCTGTAACTTTTCTTACTAACTGACGGCTATCTTTAATCTTTTGATGATTAAACTCTAAAATTAAATCTCCCTCTTTTATTCCTGCTTTCTGGGCGGGAGAATTTTTAAATACTCTCACCACAATTACACCTTTTTTTTCTTTTATCCCGAAGTAACTTCTTAAATCCTCATTTAAATCCTGAATAGTTATTCCCAACCATCCATAAAGAATCTTCTCTCCACGAATAAGCTTACCCAAAATCCTTTTTGCTCTATTTATAGGAATAGCAAAACCTATTCCCTCATAACCTCCACTGGTAGTAATAATAGCAACATTTATCCCTATAACTTTTCCATTTAAATCTACAAGGGGTCCGCCACTGTTTCCCGGATTTATTGCTGCATCTGTCTGAATCAAATCATCATAAAATCGTTCTCTTCTTCCTATACGAGGCAGATACCTATGCAAAGCACTAATTACTCCTACTGTAACTGTAGGCTGAGGACTCTCGATAGCAAATCCAAAAGGATTGCCAATTGCTACCACCCACTGACCAATTTTTAAATTATCTGAATCTCCCAACTCTGCTACAGGTAAATTATGTGCATCTATTTTTATCACTGCTAAATCACTCCTTTTATCTACACCTTTAACTTCAGCTTTATATTCTCTTCCATCTGGAAGTTTAACTTTAATCTCTTCTGCCCCTTGAATCACATGTTCATTAGTAAGAATATAACCATCCTTATCAATAATTACACCACTTCCCAATCCTATCTCTTTACGTTCGCGAGGAAACTCTCCAAAGAATTCTTCAAAAAAACGACGAAAAAACTCATCCTCAAAAGGAGGTTCAAATTCCCATCTTCCCATTTTCTTTTTTACTACTGTGCTTATAGAAACTACAGCTTTCCCTACTTTTTCTGCAACTTTAATAGTAGCTTCTTCTAAATCCCTTATACTCTGTGCGGAAAGATTAAATAAAAAAGATATAAATATTATAAAAAGAATAAACCTTTTCATTTCTCCTCCTTACTTTATCAGATGAGATAACTCTTTCTCTATCTCTTCTTTTAACTGATTATTTTCTTTTAAAATTTTTCTCAAAGCTTCTCTTCCTTGAGCTAAATTTTTATCTTTATAAGAAAACCAGCTCCCACTTTTTTTAACTAAACCTGTCTCTATCGCTGCATCAATTAAAGAGGACTCATAAGAAATTCCTTCATTATATCTAATCTCAAATGTTGCCTCTTTAAAAGGAGGAGCTACTTTATTTTTTACTATCTTTGCCTTTATCTTTGCTCCTATAACTTTACCTTGTGAATCTGAAATAGTAGAAATCTTTCTTAAGTCAATTCTTACTGAAGAATAAAATTTTAATGCTCTTCCACCAGGAGTTATCTCAGGTGACCCAAACATTACCCCAATTTTTTCTCTTATCTGATTGATAAAAATTACACACGTTTTAGATTTGCTTATTGCGGCAGTAAGCTTTCTTAATGCTTGCGACATAAGGCGCGCCTGAAGTCCAACTTGTGCTTCTCCCATCTCCCCTTCAATTTCAGCACGTGGAGCTAAAGCAGCCACAGAATCAACAACAATCAAATCTACAGCATTGCTTCTTACCAAGGTTTCCACAATCTCTAAAGCCTGCTCTCCTGTATCTGGTTGAGAGACTAATAATTCCTCTAATTTAACTCCTATAAGTTTAGCATAGGTTGGATCAAAAGCATGTTCAGCATCAATAAAGGCAGCTATTCCTTTATTTTTTTGTGTTTGAGCAATAACAGTTAAAGTCAAAGTTGTTTTTCCACTTGATTCAGGACCAAAAATCTCTACTACTCTTCCTCTAGGCAATCCCCCCACTCCCAAAGCTTTATCTAACAAAAAAATTCCTGTAGGAAGTGCCTCAATATCTAACTTTGTTGTCTCTCCTAACCTCATTATTGCGCCTTTACCAAATTGCTTTTCTATCTGTGCAATAGCCATGTCTAATGCTTTCCTTTTTTCTTTCCAATCATCTTTATTTCTCTCCATAATATACCTCCTCGTTTTTAAGTATTACATTATAAACATCCTCAGAAAAATGTCAAAATCTAAACTCTTTCTTTTTAAGAAGCTTAACTATATTACTTCTATGTCTTAAAACAATAAAAAGAAATAATAAAAAAGAAAAAATTTTAATCTCTGAGGG
>CAZBLX010000033.1:0-8826 GCA_964492865.1 uncultured Planctomycetia bacterium
TAGCTAAAAAGTATGAAGAAGAGCATGGTTTAAAAGTAAGATTTGAACTCTTTTTTCCTCCTGAGGCTTATAGCCAGAAGATTCAAGCAGCAGCAGGGGCCGGTGACCTTCCTGATTTATTTGGTATTTTAGGAGAAAAAAAGATTTTTGCTTCTTTTATAAAAGGAGGATATGTTGAGGATTTAACTCCTTATTTAGAGGAGAATAATGGAGAATGGAAGAAAAGATTTATAAAAATAAGTTTAGAGTTTAATGAATTCAAAAAGAATAATCCTTATGGGGTTAAAGAGGGAATTTATGCTATCCCTATAGATATGATGAGTATTCAGTTCTTGGTGAATAAAAAAATGTTAAAAGAGATTGGAGGAGAAATCCCTTCAACCTGGCAGGAATTCATCGCACTGGCAAGAAAGACCAAGGAGAGAGGAAAATGGGGATTTATCTGTGGATGGGGGGAATCCTGGTTTATTTATTGTCTTGTAACCAACTATGCATTTAATATTATGGGTAAAGAGAAATTTTTCTCTACATTAAAAGGAGAAGTTCCCTACACAGATCCAGATTGGATAAGAGTTTTTAAATTATTTAAAGAATTAAAAGAAGCGGATATTCTTTTTCCAGGAATCGTTACTTTAAGTAATAAAGAAGCAGAACAATTCTTTGCTCAAGAAAAAGCTTTATTTAGTTTTAATGGAAGTTGGGGGATAAATACTTATTTTCAGATAAATCCTGATTTAGAATATGATACTTTGCCTCCCCCTCCTGTTAATGAGAAATTTCCTGTATCTATCTGGGCAGGAGCTGGTTCCTCATTTGTGGTAAATAAAAACTCTCCTCTTAAAGAAGAAGCTATTGATTTTCTAAAGTGGCTTACCCAAAAAGAACAACAAATTTTTCTTATTCAGCACACTCATAATCTTCCCGCAATAAAGGGATGCAAGGATAAGTTAGATAAAAATTTAGTTAAATTTTTAAAAAATTTAGAATGTGCAACACATCCTCGTATTTGGCCAATAAATGAAAATCCGCGAGTAGTGGAGGCGATAAATACAGGGGTTCAGAAGATTCTTGTGGGAGAAGCAAAGCCAGAAGAAGTAGCTGAAGAGATAGAAGAGGTAAAAAGGGAAGTTGTAAAGGAGAAATAATTGCGTTATTCTTTAAAGGAAGAGATTAAAAATTTCTCTTTTGTTCTTCCCGCACTATCCATTTTTTTCTTTTTCTATATTATTCCTTTTATTTATACCTTCTTTCTTGCTTTACATCAGGGTTCAGGATTATCTTCTTTAAAATTTGTAGGGCTGGAAAATTTTAAAAGAATTCTTTCTCCTCAAGGAACAGCAATAATTGTAATTTTTATAGGGGGAATATTAGTAGTCTTTTCTTTCTGGTTTAAGAAAAAGATAAAAAATAGATTTTTAAAAATTGTAAAAACAGCAAGTATAATTATGGGAATAATTTGTATTATTTATGGCATTAAGGAGTTAGGAGAGGTTTTAAGTTCTGGCTGGGTAATAGATAAAGAATGGTGGGCATCGGTAGGGCGTTCTTTTTATATTACTTTGTGGGCATTAACTTTCCAGAATTTTTTAGCTTTTGCTTTAGCTTTATGTGTAGATAAAGCAATTCGCACCGGATATATTTATCGTGCAATTTTTTTTCTACTTCCTGTAATTTCAGAGATTATCTTTGGATTATTAATAAGGAGTCTTCTTCTTCCTTATCCCGGGGTTCTGGCTCATTTTCTTAAAAAATTAGGATTGGAGAATTTAGTAAGAGATTGGTTAAATGATCCCCGTTATGCTTTAACAACTTTGGCTTTTGTTCACTGCTGGAGAGGATTTGGTTGGGGATTTGTAATACTTCTGGCAGGACTTCAAACTATTCCACAGACTCTTTATGAGGCAGCACGTATTGATGGAGCAGGAGCATGGCAAAGATTTATAAAGATTACTCTTCCTTTAATGCTTCCTGTAATTGTTTTAGTTGTTATTCTTACAATTTTAGGAACAGTGCAGGTAATCGGTCTTCCTATGGTTTTAACAAGAGGAGGACCAGCAGGAAAAACTACTGTTTCTGTATTAAGAATTTATAATGATTTGAAAAATTATCATGCCGGATACGCCTCATGTGAGGGAATTGTATTGGGGATAATTTTAATTACACTTTCATTTACCTTAATTAAAATCTCCAATCGGCTTAAAAAGGTATGAGATATAAATTTAAAAAGATAATTCTTCTTATTTTAATGCATACTTTTCTTATTTTGGTAGCAATAAGCTGTATATTTCCCTTTATTTGGATGATTAATTCCTCCCTTAAACCAAATAGTGAGTTTCTTTCTGACTATGGATTTAGACTTCCTCACAAAATCATGTGGAAAAATTACTATATTGCTTTTTGTGAAGGTAAATTAGGGATTTATTTTTTAAATAGTATAATTTACACTTTTGTCTCTGTTGTAGGAATAGTTCTTGTTGCTTCTTTGGCAGGATACAGTCTTTCCCGGCTCCAATTTAGAGGGAAAAACTTTATCTTTCATTTATTTCTTGCGGCAATGATGATTCCCACACCTGCAGGATTTGTTCCTTTATATGTTTTACTTAAAGCAATAGGACTTCTTAATACACGTATAGGGTATTGTCTGGCAATGATTAATGTGGGACTTTCTTTAAGTATTTATCTTTACAAAACATTTTTTGATAATCTTCCTCGAGATTTGGAAGATGCTGCACGTATTGATGGATGTAATCGGTTGAGAATCTGGTGGCATGTAATTTTACCTTTAGCAAAACCAGCTACTGCGGTGGTGGTTATCTTTAATGCTTTAAACGTCTGGAATGAGTTTGTTTTGGCTTTAGTAATTTTTAGTAATCGCAATCTTATGCCTCTTCAGGTAGGATTGAAAGAATTTGCTTCCTCTCCAGTTGGTCTTACTAATTATACTGCACTTCTTGCAGGATTAACTATTGCCTCTTTACCTATAATAATTATTTATCTAATAATGCAGAAACATATTATTAAAGGAATAACTGCAGGAGCGTTAGTAGGATGAGAAGGTTAACCTTATTCTTTTTTATCTTTGTATTTACTTTTCTGGCTTTGGGAGAGAATTCTTCTGATTATGTAAAAAAAGGTTGGAATTATTTAGGAGAAAGAAAATTTGATAAAGTTTATAAAATTACTGATGAGTGTATAGCAAAATACAGTTCTCAAGCAGATAAATTGGCAAAAACCCTTTCTGATTTCCCTCCCAAAGGAAAAGAGGGAATGTATAAAGTGATGAATGATGTGGCTACCTGTCTTTTTATAAAAGGTGAAGCTTTGATGCGTGAGGGAAGAATTGAGGAGGCGAAGAAAGTTTTTAAAGAAATTATTGATAAATATCCTTATAGTGTAGCCTGGGATCCTCGTGGTTGGTTTTGGTCAGTAAAAGAGAAGGCAGAGATTACTTTGAAAAAACTGGAGACAGGAAAGATTGAGGAGGAGGAAGAGAAAATTCTTCCTCATACAAAAGTAGTTCTTCATGATGAGGGAGAGTTTCCTGTAAATTATGAAGAGTTTGGAGAATTTAAAGGAAGAGGAACACAGAATTATAGATATATCATAAAAGATCCGGTAGGATTGGCAAAAGCAGTGGGAGAAGGCATTTTCCCTAATACTAATTCTGTAAGATTTGATCCCAATTTTATAAAGGTAAAGAAAAAGATTTTTAAAATTGATCATTGGAAGATTCTTAATACTCCTGATTTGTCCTTAGCTTTTTATAAATGGTGTTTTGCTCCAGAACCAGAGGGAGTGAAGCTTTTTTATATTGGAGATATTTTAGAAAGAAGTGGCTTGATAAAACAGGCAATCAAGGCTTACTATGCAATTTTAGTCCATTTTCCTCAACAAGTTGCTTTTACCTATTGGGGAACCCCTTGGTATGTGGGAAAAGCTGCCTTGTATAGAATTAAATTTCTTTTAAGAAAATATCCTCAACTTCATCTAAAACTTGAAAATGCGTATATAAAAGTTATAAATGGTTATGATAATGATTTAAGAAATGATATTTTTATCGTTGATCCGGGAAGATTGGTAAAGGTAGGTTTAAAGGAGAGAATTTTTTCTTTTAAAGACAGAAGAAGACTGAAAAAAATAGTTAAGATAAAGGGTAAAGGTAAAGTTAAATTGGTAAAATATGCAAGCGGTGACTGGCAACTTTTTGTAGATGGAAGACCTTTTATTATTAAAGGAATAACTTATTCTCCTACACGTGTAGGGGAGTCTCCGGATGAAGGAACCCTTTCTAACTGGATGTTTCAGGATATAAATAAAAATGGAATGATTGATGCTCCTTATGAGGCATGGGTAGATAAGAATAGAAATAATATTCAGGATGAGGATGAAAAAGCAGTGGGTGATTTTTATTTGATGAAAAAGATGGGAGTAAATTGTATAAGAGTATATCATCAACCTTTTAAGATAAATAAAAAGCTATTAAGAGATTTATACAAAAATTATGGAATTTATGTGGCAATAGGGGATTTTTTAGGAAAGTATGCCTTGGGAAGTGGTGCCAGCTGGCAGGAGGGAACAGATTACAATAATCCTGTTCATTGTAAAAATATGCTGGAAAGTGTTAAAAAAATGGTTTTGGAGTTTAGAGATGAGCCTTATGTTTTGTTGTGGATTTTAGGAAATGAGAATGTATATGGAGTAGCTTGCAATGCGGATAAATATCCAGCCAGTTTCTTTAAATTTGCTAATCAGGCGGCAAAATTAATTAAAGAGTTAGACCCTTTAAAAAGACCGGTGGCAATAGCTTCTGGAGATACTTTATATTTGGATCTTTTTGCTAAATACTGTCCCGATATTGATATTTTTGGAACAAATTCCTATCGGGGAAAACACGGGTTTTTAGGTTTATGGGAAGATGTGAAGGAGATTGCTGATAAACCAGTAATAATTACTGAATTTGGTGCCCCTTCTTATGCGGAAGGCTATACACTCAAGGAAGCAGAGGATTTTCAGGCAGAATACCTTAGAAACTCTTGGGAGGATATTTATAATAATAGTGCAGGTTTAGGATGTGGGAATGCATTGGGAGGATTTGTTTTTGAATGGCTTGATGAGTGGTGGAAAGCTTATGAACCTTTTTATCACGATAAGAAAGGATTATTTACTGGCCCTTTTTTAGATGGTTATATGCATGAGGAGTGGTTAGGTGTATGTGGTCAGGGAGATGGTAAACACTCACCTTTCCTGCGTCAACTTAAAAAGGCATATTTTGAACTTCAAAAACTCTGGTGTGATTAAAACAAAAGTTAGGGTTTTTACTTGAAATTTTGTTTAATTGAAAGTATAATAAATTTTTACCTAAGAAAGGAGGCAGAATGAAAAGATTTATAATGGGAATAGTAATGTTGTTGAGTTTGGGTGTTATTATGAACACTTATACAGAGGAGAAGGTTTTTTATATCTATAAAGATAAAAATGACCCTTCTAATCATTTTATTCCCAGTGGCTGGATGGGAGATTATGGAGATTTAAAATTTAATGATCAATGCAGTGAGGAGGTGGCTTCAGGAAGTACCTCAATTAAGATAACTTATACAGCAAGAAGATCCCAAAATCAAGGTTGGGCAGGAATATACTGGCAATCTTCAGCTAATAACTGGGGGCAAAGGCAAAGCGGGTATGATTTGACTGGATTCAACAAGTTAGTATTTAAAGCTAAGGGAGAAAATGGGGGAGAGATTATTACGAAAGTAAAAGTAGGAGGAATTGTTCGTGATGCACAAGGCAATCCAGTAGCTTATCCGGATAGTGTGGATGTTGAATTTGGGCCGATAAAGCTGACAGATAAATGGCAGGAATATTCTATTAATCTGGCAGGAAAAGACCTTTCTTATATTAATGGTGGATTTTGTATAATTTTTAATGCAGATCAGATACAGAAAGAACAGGTAATTTATTTAGACGATATTTATTTTACTTATGAACCTAATCTTAAGCCGGAAGCAAAAAAGATAAAATTTCCTTTTTATGTTTATGCTGATGCAGATTCTTTGGACAATCACTTTGTTCCCAGTGGTTGGATGCCGGCAACCGCAGCTCAAGATATAAAGTTATATACTAACTGGAAAGAGAGCCCTTTAAGTGGCAGTTCCTGTATAAGAATAGAGTATCGCAATAATTCAGGAACCAGATGGGCAGGAATTTACTGGCAGAACCCTCCTAATAACTGGGGAAATATTCCTAATGCAGGATTTGATCTGCGAGGAGCAACAAAGCTGACTTTTTGGGCAAGAGGAGAACGGGGAGGAGAGGTAATTAATGAATTTAAAGTAGGAGGAATTGTTAGCGGTGAATATCCAGATTCAGATAGTGCCTCTATCGGCCCAATACGACTTACCAAAGATTGGAAAAAATATGAAATTGACTTGCGAGGTAAAGATTTATCTTATATAATTGGTGGATTCTGCTGGGCAACAAATATTGATGTTAATGATCCTCATGGAATAATTTTTTATTTAGATGAGATAAAGTTTGAAAAATGAAAATAAAAAAAGAAATTTTTAAGGCAGGCTTTTTAGCCTGCCTTTTTCTTCTTTCTCTCCTTTCCTCGGCTGCTGATGTAAGGATTAAAAAAAATGAGGAGGGAGGTTATACTCTTTTTTTAGATGGAAAGCCATTTTTAATAAAAGGAATTATTTACAATCCTACTCCCATAGGAGAAGGCTACGATTATAATTTATTTTCTGATTCAAGAAAACCCTGGCTTTTTGATGGAAAATTGATGAAAGAGGCAGGAATAAATGTAGTAAGAATTTACTCCTGCAGGGGTAGTGATTTGGAGAAAGTTAAACAATTTATAAGAGATTTATACAAGAATTATGGAATTTATACAATTGTCAGTGATTGGTTGGGATTGTGGGAAAGACCTTCTCCAAATTATGCGGATAGGAATTTTCGTCAATATACTAAAGAGAAAGTTTTAGAGATTGTTAAAGCTTTAAAGGATGAGAAAGGATTACTTATGTGGGTGTTGGGAAATGAGAATAATTATACTTTCTCAGGAAAAATTGCTTTCTGGACATCACCAGAGATTGAGAAAATCCCTGATCTTTATGAAAGAGTAAAAAAAAGAGCTGAAATTTATTATTCTTTTGTTGATGAAGTAGCTAAAGAAATAAAAAAAATTGATCCTCATCATCCTGTAGCTTTGGGAAATGGTGAGGTAAGTATGCTGGATATAGCCGCTAAGGTTTGTAAAAATATTGATGTGATTGCAGTGATTTCTTATCGGGGGAAACGTTTTGGCAATCTTTTTGAAAATATAAGATATCTATTTGATAAACCAGTTTTAGTCTCCGAATTCGGTTGTGATTCTTATGATGCTTATAAAGATGAAGAAGCTCAAGATATTCAGGCAGAGTATATAAAACTTCAGTGGGAAGACATTTTAAAAAATACTACTTTACAGAATAAAAAGGGAAACTGTATTGGAGGAACACTTTTTGAATGGAGTGATGAGTGGTGGAAGCATAATGAGGGATATACTCCTGGTTGGTCGGTTCATGATAAGCAAGCAGGATGGTCCTGCGGTTCTTATTATTTTGATATAAAGGCAAAAGATAATTTAAATATGAATGAGGAATGGTTCGGTATTGTGGAGTTATCTGAGGAAAAGGATGAAAACGGTTTGAATAAAAGGATTCCTAAAAAAGCCTATTATACTCTTAAAGAGATTTTTTCCTCTCTCAAATTTTAGTTTCTTGCCTATCTCTGGATTAAATTGCTTGTTTATTTTTTTCATTGGGATAGAATATAAACAAAGATGGGTATAACTACAAAAAAAGGAGATAAGGGTTTTACTTTTTTGTTTCAAAAAAGGTTAAAAAAAAGTAGTAAGATAATTGAAGCGATAGGAGCCTTAGATGAACTTTCTTCTTTTTTAGGAATTGTAAAAAGTTCTGCTCCTCGAAAAGAGAAAAAATTACTTGAAGAGCTTCAGAAGGATTTGATACTTATAGGCGAGGGATTAGCGAAAAATTATTTGACAGAAGAGAAAAAAAATTTTTTAAAGGGAAGAATAGAGTGGTTAGAAAAAGAAATCGAGGATAAAGAGAGAGATGTAAAAATTAGCCAGTTTATACTTCCAGGAAAAAATTCCTTATCTGCTTGGTTTGATCTTCTGCGAGCTATAACTCGTAAATTAGAAAGAAGAATTGCTGCCTTAAGAGGAAAAAATAAATATTTATTGTTATGTTATTTGAATAGACTGTCTGACTTTTTGTTTTTATATGCACGAAAGCATGAAAAATCTTAAAAATTTTCCAGGACAAATGATCTTTTGCTATAATATAAAGTAATGAAATATTTTTCTTTATCTCCTCATACATTAACTTTATTTTTAGAGTGCCCCAGATGTTTCTGGTTTCATATGGTGAAAGGTAAAGATTTTCATCGTCCTGAAACTCCCTCCTCAACTCTTCCTCGAGGAATGGACAATTTGATAAAGCGATATTTTGACGATTATAGAAAAAGGAAAGAATTACCTCCAGAAATTTCTCATCTTAATGCTCGTTTGGTAGATGAGGAGACGATAAAAAAATGGCGTCATTGGAAGACAGGGCTTGTTTTTAAAGATGAAAGTGGTTCTTCATTATACGGAGCATTAGATGAATGCGTTATTGAAGAAGATTTTTATATCCCTTTAGATTATAAAACGAGAGGCTTTTCTCTTAAGGAAGATTCTGTTTCTTTTTATGAATTTCAGATGAGCTGTTATAACTTTCTTTTAGAGAAAAATGGGTATAAGGTAAAAGATTATGCTTATTT
>CAZBLX010000034.1:0-8395 GCA_964492865.1 uncultured Planctomycetia bacterium
AAATTAAAAGGAGTCTTTCTTTTACCGGCACAGACATTTTGCATCTATAACAAAACAGATGTGTAGCAACAAAATCTTCAAAAGAACTATTTTCCATATCTAAAAAAATTATATCACAAATCACAAATTTTACTATATACGGAGGGGGAGGGATTCGAACCCCCGTCCCCACAAAGTGGGGAAGCGGTTTTCAAGACCGCCGCCTTAAACCGGACTCGGCCACCCCTCCGTGTCGCTTCGCTCCTCAAGGAGGCTCTGCCTCCTTGACGCTCCGCTCAAAGTATAACCACAGCAGAGGATATTCGCTCCGCTGACACCTCCGAAGTAATTTCAAAAGAAGACTAATTCAAGGGCTCTGCCCCTCCATGACGCTTCGTTCGTAAGAAAAATCAAAGAAGATAAACTCACTTCGCTGTCACCCCGAAGATTTATCAGAGAAGCTAATTCAGAACTCTGTTTCTTTTGATATCACACCTCTACATATACTACTTAACCCAGACTCAGTCATTCTTTTCTTATCTTTTAAAGAATAAAATTATACCATAAAACTTGTTATTATTAATAAAATAAATAGTAGTGTCTAAAATGCTACTGACAAAATTTATATCAGCCTGAACAACAGAAATTTAGATATATTTCAGCAACAGTTAATCAAACGCTACTCCGACTTCTGAGAATAAATATCTTCTAACACAGGAATAATGGAAGGATTAAATAAGAGGCGAATTATCTTCTCTTCAATTTTTATTTTTTTATCAGCTTGCTCTATTTTTTTTATTCTCTCAAGAAAGGAATTTTTCTTTAAACTGAATTCTACATCACTCAAGGCTTTTGCCTCCTCCATAATTTTTTCCAACTCATCCCTCATTTTTTCTATCTTCTCCTCTTCCACTTTAGGATGAAGTAATTTATATCTTTCTATAAATCTTTGAATTATCTCATCTTTTCTAATTTCATATATTGAGGAAGGGAGCCTGCGAATACGTTCTAAAAAACGTAAACTTTTATCTGAATTTTCTCCAATACGAAGTCCTTTTTTGGGAGGAATTACACAGGGTTTAAAATTCCCCAAAAGATAAAGTTGGGTTTCATTTAATATATTTTTAACTTCTTCTGCCTTCTTCTCTAAAAAAGACCTAAATTCTTTATACAGTTGAGCTTTTTTAAGTTTTATTTCATGAAATTTCTTAATCAAAGATTGGGAAGGATGAGGAATTTCCTTTTTAGCCTCCTCCTTCAGAGATAATAAAACCTTTCCTTCCTCCTTCTCTAACTCTTTTATTTTCCGATTTAAATTTTCTCTGTACTCATTAACCTCTTTCGCACAAGAAAGAAGAGATCCAATTTGTTTCTCTTCCAGATGTAAACCATTAACTAAATTATAAAGAATAATCTCCTGTTTTATCTCTTTTGACTCTTCTCCTTTTACTACCAGAGAAATTAACAATATAATTATACTGAGCAGCCTTAAAGTTCTCATTCCATTATATTAGACGAAGTGTGGGAAGAAAAAGTTTACATTTTTTCCTTTTGAGAAAAAATTTGTGTAGAAATCTGTTTTAGAAGTGTAACTCCTTTTTTAAATCCTGAAGAAACTGTATCTTTTAAAGAAAAATTAACCCCAATTCTTAAATAACCCATAAGAAGCAGAAGAGTAATAAGATAAATTAAAGAAAAATTAAAAAGATAATTAGCTATTCCTATGAAAGAATTGGATTTTAAACTACGGGCAGAAAATATGAGATGAATAGTGAAAAATATCCCTCCAACAAAAACAAACATATCTTTATTAAGAGAAAGGTTAAAAAGTTTGGGGAGAATTAGAAATCCTATCCCTGAAAGAATCAAAAGAGAGGGAAAAAGAAGAGAAAAGGTTTCGGCACGGAAAAAAAATTTTTGTATTTTATGATAAAGAGAATTTAAATCGCTAATGAAGGTATAAAAAAGAAAAGGAAGAAGTATAGAAAGATAAAAGACAAAGATCTTTACTTCTTTCTGACTCTTTAATTCATCTAAAAATTCTCCCGTCACTTTCCAGATAAAGCAAAAAATAATTAAAAAAAGAAAAATTTTTCCTAAAGCAAAAATATAATTATTTGGCAATCTTAATCTTTCCATCCATGTATTTTCTTAAAACCTGAGGAACAGTTACTGAACCATCCTCATTCTGGTAGTTTTCCAAAATAGCAATAATTAAACGGGGCAAAGCTAATCCTGAACCATTTAAAGTATGAAGATACTTCAATTTTTTTGTCTCCTTTTCCCGAAATTTAATATTTCCTCGCCGAGCCTGAAAATCTTCAAAATTAGAACAACTGGAGACTTCAAGCCATTTATCTATTCCAGGAGCATAGACCTCTAAATCATAACATTTTGAGGCAGCAAAGCTTAATTCTTGAGTGGAAAGTAATACCACCCGATAAGGCAATTCTAACAATTCCAAAATATAACTGGCATCTTCAACCAATTTTTCTAATTCCTCATAAGAAGTTGAAGGATGAACAAACTTTACCAGTTCAACTTTATCAAACTGATGGACTCTAACTAATCCTTTAGTTTCTTTTCCATAAGAACCGGCTTCTCTTCTGAAACAAGCAGTATAAGAGACAAAATATAAAGGCAAGTCATCTTCTTCTAAAATCTCATCCCGATAAATATTAGTTACCGGCACCTCAGCGGTAGGAATTAAAAAATAATCATCATCCTTTAGACGATACATATCCTCCTCTAAATTAGGCAATTGTCCTGTAGTAAGCATGGATGTTCTATTTACCAAAAAAGGAGGAAAAATTTCTTGATATCCTCTTTTACGATGAATATCCAGCATAAAATTTATCAATGCTCTTGAAAGTAAAGCACCTTCTTTTTTAAAAAGAACAAAATTGGAACCACATAATTTAGAAGCAACAGGAAAAGAGAATAATTCTAAATGTTCTCCTATTTCCATGTGAGTAAGGGGCTTGAAAGAAAAATTTCTAATTTTTTTCACTTCTTTTACAATTTTATTGAAAGAAGAATCTCCCTGAGGAACAGAGGGATGAAAAATATTAGGAATTCTTAAGAGCTCTTTTTGAAATTTCTCCTTTATTATTTTTAATCTCTCCTCTAACTCATCAATTCTTTGGGCTATTTTTTTCGTCTCCTCAAGAAGCAAAGAGATATCTTTTTTCTCTTTTATAAGAGTTTTTATTTTTCTGTTGAGTTCATTTTGCTGGCTGCGTAAACTCTCTACTTCTTTAATAAGTAGGCGCCTCTCTTCATCTAACTTTAAAAAACTATCTAAATCAAAAGGATAATTACGTGCCTCTAATACTTTTTTTACCAAAGAAATATTTTGACGAATAAATTTTATATCTAACACGATATATTTATTATCCTAAGCTTTATTTATTTTTTCAAGTTCAAAATTCTTTCCTCTCTAATTTCCTCAATCCTTTTCTCTTAAAGAAAAAAACAAAAAAAATACCTGTCCCCATCCATACAGAAAGAGCCCAAAATAAAAAATTATTTATTCTTTTAATATGGCCAACATAGTAAAGATGGGTGATAGAGCCAAAAATAAATAAGGTTAAAAATATATAAGCAAAATTTATAACTAAGGTTAGAAAACCCCCCACGCTTTCTACTGCTTTTAAGTAATGCTCTTCTTTAAAATCAGCAAAGTAAGCCCCCAATCCTAAAGATACAGAGATAAGCACAAAGGTAGAAAAGAGCACTATCCATATAGTAAGAAAAAAGAATCTTTCTAAATTTAACATGTGATTAGAGACAAAAATTAAAATTCCTGAAATAGTAAGAAGAAAAATATTTGCTACAGCTTTTTTAATACGATAAATTTTGTTTAAAGAAAGAGGCGATAATTTAAGTAACCAGAAATTTTTCCCCTCCAGACTCCACTGAGGAAAGATAAAACGAACACAAATTGCAGAACTAATACATAAAATGCTGAAGGTGTTTAAAAAAGTTAATAAATTCTTCCACATTGGTTTAAGTAAATGATAAGAAAATCTTCTTAAGTTAAGAAAATAGAAAAAAAGGATACCAAAAAACACTAAAAACTGTAAACAAAGTGCAGGTTCACGAAAAAAAAGTTTTATATCCTTAATGATAATTTGTTGTGTATCATAGGAAAGAAACTTCAACTTTTCTATAGTAGATTTAACATAGTCAAAAGAAACTATTTTTCTGGAAGGATGAATCTTATAATGATAAATATAAGAAAAAATTTTTTTGAAATTTCCCAAAAAACCTAAAAGAAAAAAACTTAAACTCCACAGATTGAGTAAATAAATAAAGGAATGAAAAAATTCCTTATTCTCTAAATAGATAAATCCATAAGCTGGCCAAGAAAAAGGTAGAAACCACAATTGGGCAATTTTAAGAAAGGCAATCTCTTCAGAGAGAAGATAAAGGATATCTGAGGAAGTCTTTGAGGAGGAATAAATTATAAAGATAATTGTGGTCACAAAAATGAATAAAAAAATAAATTTTTTAAAGTTTAAAAATCTTAAAACTCCCAAGCAAATTACATATCCTAAAAAACAGGCTAAGATAAGAAAAGGTGGGATATATAAAGAGAAGAATAAAGGATAAAAAAGATTTATTTTGCTGATAACGGAATAAGCTAAAAAGAATAAAATTATCCCTAAAAAAGGGATCCAGCTGGCTAAAATTGTGCTTTTTAAAAATTTATAAAATATAATTGTCTCTATATCAAAAGGTAAACTGAAAAGATATGCTGTCTCTTTACTCTTAAATCCTGCTCCATAAAAAAGGATGCCGAAACTAATAGCAATCATAAAAAAGAGAATAAAAAAAAGAATAAAGATTATTTTTTTAATAATAACTGTTCCCAGGCTCCCTAAGGAAACTATAAATGCTAAACCTTTCCATATGCCCAGATATATTCCTGCAATAGAGAAAATAACCAGAAAAACTCCTAAGAAAAAATTTTGAGGGTTATTCTTTTTTAAAAAAAGCAGACTATTTTTTAAAGAAATCAGTTGAGCCAATATTATTTTTCTCATCTTCAGTAATTTTTAAAAAAGCTTCCTCAAGAGATTTACTTTTTAAAAATTCTTTCAATCTTTCTGGTTTCTCCTCAGCAATTAACCTTCCTTCATTTAAAATTCCCACTCTATCTGCTAATTCCTCAGCTATGGAAAGAATATGCGTGCACATAAGGATAGTCTTTCCTTTCTTTACTTCATCACGCAGAAGTCTTTTAATAAGATGAATACTGTAGGGATCAAGCCCCACTAAAGGTTCATCAATAAAATAAACTAAAGGAGAATGTAAAAAATTAGAAATATAGACTATTTTCTGACGCATCCCATGAGAAAGTTCTTTAATTAAAGAATTTCTATACTCATTTAATCTAAATATATCAAAGTAATATTCTATTTTTTCTTTTATCTTTTTCCTATCTATTCCATAGACGCTTCCTACAAATTCTAAAAACTCATAAGGAGTAAGGTTCTCGTATAAAAAGGGAGTATCGGGAATAAAGCCAATTATTTTTTTTATCTTTAAATAATCTTTCTCTAAATCTAAACCTTCAATATAAATTTTGCCTTTTGTCGGTTTCATCAATCCTACCAAAATTTTTAAAGTTGTAGTTTTTCCTGCTCCGTTAGGTCCTAAAAGACAGTAAAATTCCCCTTCTTTTATGGTTAAATTCAAATTTTTTATTGCCTCAAAATCTCCAAATTTTTTTGATAAATTTTCAACTTTAATCATCTATATTCTACTATATCAATTTTTAAATTATTTAAAAGTTTAAAAATTTCCCACTGATTTTCAAGACCTTGAAAAAGCTTTATATGTGTAGGGTCAGCTATCAGTTGATTTAATGCCGGATCTGTATCTATCCATTCCCCTACATATAAAGATACCCAAGCATGATAAAGAAATCTTCCTTCTCTATAAACCAGTCCAATATTAACATAAGAAGGGATACCTAAGCATCTTAAAAACCCCACAAGAAGCGCGCTGATTTCTGCACAATCCCCCTGACGCATTTTTAAAGTATCTAAAGTATTGGGAATAGAAAATGTAGGAATTTTTTTAATATTTTTATTAATCCAGGAAGATAGTTTCTCTAAAATCTTTAAGGGATCTTTCTCATCCTTTATAATTGAGGAAACTGTTTTTTTCAAAAGAGAATTATTAAAGCGAATGAATTTATCTTCTTTAAGATATTTTTGGAAATTACTCGGTGAAAAAGTAATATTTTTTTGAACAGGAGTTTTTTTTGTAATCTCTACTATTGCCTCTTTCTCTTGAAAACTAACTTTTTGGTTAAAATCTTCTCTTATCCATTCCTTTTTTATCCCTCTAATTTTTACTTTTAAATAATGCAATTTTTCTGGTTCAGGCAATTTCTCTGTTTCTATAGCTAAAATTTGGGCTATATCAATACGGGAAGATTCTTTTTTGGAAAAAAGTAGATGAGGCTCTTCTTTTATAAATTTAAATCCTAAAAATTCCTCATAAAGCAGTCTTCCCTGAGAATCTACATAGAGCTTACCCTTTACCCCCTCTACATCCATCTCTATAAGATATGTCTTCTCTTTAAAATTCTTCATCGCCTTTCTTCCTTTATTAAAAAGAGTTATTTTCATCTTTTTTTCTAAAAAAGGGTCGTATACATAAAAAGTAACTTTCTTTTTTAGAGGGAGAAAATTAAAAGAGATAGGAAGAAACAAAGAATTTATCAACTCCCCTTTAATGGATAAAGATTTCTCCAGTTTCTGCAAGGGAGTCTCCAGACGAAGAAGATAAAGATTATTTTTAATTTTTTTTAACTCCCCTTTAAGAAAATAATTTTTTGAATGTAGATTAAGAAAAGCCTTTTTGAGTGAATAATCATCAAAAAGCTTTATTTTCGTATGAAGATCAATTGGCTCTACATATCCTAAAACAGGAAGATTAAGGTGTGTATCGTTTTCTAATAAGTATCCCCCTCCCTCTCTTAATTCTTGAACTTTCATAGAAAAATGAGAAATACCAATGAATGTATTTTGAAAATATACTCCATACCAGGTATCTTCAATAAGTAAATCTTGAGGGATAAAAAAAGAGAAATTTGTTTTTTTAAGAAAGAGATTGTTTTCTTTAAGAAAAAGAAGAGAGAAAGAAAAAATGAAAAAAAGAAAAGAGAAAAATAAAAAAAGGTTTTTTCTTCTCAATCTATCCTTTAACTACACAAAGAGGCTTCATACGGCAAACTTTCTTAGATAATCCTGCTTTATCTACTACCTCTACTACATCATCAACATTTTTATAAGCAGATGGGGCTTCCTCAACTATTGTCTTTTTTCCTGTTGCTCTTACCTCAATTCCTTTTGTCTTTAATTCATTCAAAAGAGTATTAAGATTAACAGTTCTTATTGCTTCGTGACGAGATTTTACACGCCCTGCTCCATGGCAAGTGCTTGAAAAACTTTCCTCCTCTGCCTTCTTTGTTCCTATTAAAAGATAGGAAGCTCTTCCCATATCTCCAGGAATAATTACCGGCTGACCAATCTCTTTATATTTGGAAGGAAGCAAGGGGTTTTTTGGACCCAATGAGCGTGTAGCACCTTTGCGATGAACACAAAGTAATTTTTCTTTACCATTGATTTTATGTTTCTCAAATTTAGCGATATTGTGAGCAACATCATAAATCAAATCCATTCCTAAATCCTGCCATCTTTTCCCAAAGACTTCCTCGAAACTGGTGCGTGTAAGGTGCATCAAAACCTGACGATTACACCAGGCAAAGTTAGCTGCTGCTTTCATTGCTCCTATATATCGGCGAGCCTCCTCACTCTCTATAGGTGCACAGGCAAGTTGTCTATCAGGCACTTTTATTCCATACTTAGATAAACATTTAACCATCACCCTTACATAATCATCACAAACCTGATATCCAAAACCTCTAGATCCAGAATGAATC
This sequence comes from uncultured Planctomycetia bacterium, assembly GCA_964492865.1. Classification (GTDB taxonomy): domain Bacteria; phylum Omnitrophota; class Gorgyraeia; order Duberdicusellales; family 4484-171; genus CAZBLX01. The sequence goes on from CAZBLX010000034.1 coordinate 7,940, forward strand.
ATCACTGTGATCTGTCCTTCAAATAATCCTAATCTTTTAGCAATCTCCTCATCAAAAACTTCATCTATCACCTGAACCTCTAAAAAGTGATTTCCACTTCCCAAAGTCCCGGCTTGCTCCCTTCCTCTCTCATAAGCACGTTGTGATACATAATCAGGAACAGCCCCCTCAATAGCTCCATTTTCCTCACATACCTCTAAATCCTCCTCTACTCCAAATCCCTTTCTAACTGCCCACCTTGCTCCCTCCACCACCAATTTTTTAAGTTCAGAAATAGAAACTTTAATCTCACCTCTTGAACCTACACCTGAAGGGACATTGCGATACAAAGCATCTACTAATTTGCTAATTCTCCCTTCTATATCTTTTAAAGTTAAATTTGTCTTTAAAAGTCGTACTCCACAGTTGATATCAAAGCCTACGCCTCCCGGAGAAATTACCCCTCCCTCATCAGGA
>CAZBLX010000035.1:0-889 GCA_964492865.1 uncultured Planctomycetia bacterium
TACAAGGACCGATTATAAAAGATTATGCAGATAAAATTATTGATATAAATCCTGATCTTTTAGTTCTTGATGGACCGGCTACTTATCTTTTAGGATATTTATTGACACAGAAAAACTTAGAAAGAGCTATAAAAAACATTAAAGAAATAATTAAAAAAATAAAAGCAGAAATTATTATTTATGACCATCATCTCACTCGGGATATAAAATTTAAAGAAAGAATAAGTGAAGTTTATCGGATAGCAGAAAAATATCATAAAAAAGTATTAACTGCTCCTCAAGTATTCGGAAAACCTAATTTAATAGAGAAACTTAAAATAGGCTAAAGCTACTATTTTACTTTTCCAAACCTTCCTTTTCTAACTTAGGAATAGTTACTTTCTCGAGAGTGACGGGCTTTACTTCTTCTATCTCAGGAATTTCTATTTTTTCTATCCTGGGAACTTCGGGCTCATAAAAAACTTGTTTTTCAATCTCTTCTATTTCCTTATCTATCTTTTTTTCTTCTGCTAATTCTTTTTCAATCTGCAAAACAGCCTCTTCTCCTTTTAAAGCTTGTGTATTTTGACGGCAACCAGAAAATAACAAAAACAAAGTAATAATTAAAAAAAATCTTCCCATTTTTCTCCTTTCTTTTCAATTAAAAACAATTCCATCCAGAATCTTTCTTCCATATACAAGTCTGAGTTATATTTCCATTGGCATCTTTCCTATAACGAGTGAATTGAATTAACTTACCATTACTATCATATTTATAATCAGTCCATTCGTAAATACTTTTTACATTTCCATTTTCATCATAATAGGTAGTAGTGGCTGAAATTGCTTTACCATTATTGTCATATTTTGCATAACTATCATAACGTTTCTTGCCTGTGTCAGGATCATA
>CAZBLX010000035.1:989-8349 GCA_964492865.1 uncultured Planctomycetia bacterium
GTGTAGCTGTATTCATAGGAACTCTTTTTGTTTCCATTTTCATCGTAATAGGTAACAGTGCTTGAAATCGCTTTTCCTGTATTGTCATATTTTGCATAACTATCATAACGTTTCTTGCCTGTGTCAGGATCATAGCGAGTGTAAGTGTAAGAGGTTCTTTTTCCCTGTTCATTATAGAGAGGTTTATATTCGGATACTAAACGACCTTGGGCATCTCTTTGAATACGAGTGTAGGAGGCTAATTTTCCATTGTCATGATAGGTGTAGCTGTATTCATAGGAACTCTTTTTGTTTCCATTTTCATCGTAATAGGTAAGCAACCTCCAAGTAACTTTATTTTCTTGATTAAATTTAACATAATATTCATATTTTTTCTTCCCTGTTTCAGAATCATATTTAGTATAAATGTAGCTAATTCGTTTTCCTTCTTCATCAAATATAGGTTTATAAATAGAAAGAAGGTGTCCTAAAGCATCTTTTAAAGTGAATGTATAAGAAGCAACCTTTCCATTAGAGTAATAAGAATACTTATATTCACAGATAAAAAACTCACCATTGCGAAAGATTTTCCCTACCCGTTTAACTATCTGGCCTTTGCTATTTTTATAATAAGTCCAATTTCCTTTTTTAATTACAGTGTATTTCTCCTCAACCTTTCCTTTTTTTAAATACTCTTCTACTTCTTTAGGAGAAAGATTCCCATATTTGGGAAGAATATTACCGGTAGCAGGATCATAATAATATCCCGTAATAGGAAGTTTCTCTTGGGCATTAAGGACAAAAAAATTAGAAAAAGTAACTAAAACTAACAAAACAACCATTCTTTTCTTTACTCTTTCCATTTTTTCCTCCTTTTTACTCCACTTTAAGAGATAACACATAAGATTTTTATTTTCAAGAAGTAAGTTAAAAGAAAACGCTTTCACTAAGAACAGGATACTACTTCTCCTGTCTCATCATTATAACAGGCCCTTCATCGCCACACCATTAAGGAGGAAAGGTAAGAAGAGATTCAAACTCTGTGATTCCTGAAGGATAACAGGGAGCACTTTACAGTAACTGTACGATAAGAGTTAAAACTTTCCGGTTCATCTTTGGCAATACATAGACAAGGATGTAGAACACTTCTGGCTAATAAATTGCCACTGCACTTCTTAAAGCAGTAATATTTCCCTCATTCGCTGCTCCACATGCTTCTTCTTTTAAATTCATAAATCTAATTAAAGGCAATCATAGCCAAACTACCTAATATTACAATCACCATTAACATCTCTATAAGAATGATGCCTCCTTTATTTTAGATTTAGAGACGAAACTCAATCTTTCCTTTTTACAGAAATAGCTTAAAAGAAGGAAAGATAAAATATAAAACTTCTATTCCTAATTAATAATTTTCCTATAGCTTCAAATATCTTCCTTATTCCTCACATTCAGTTTGACATCATCTTCTTTCTAAGTAAAGATTTTAAAGGTATAATTAAGTTTAGATAATTCTATAAACTATGAGGATATTGGCAATAAATCCCTGGATAGTGGATTTTGCCGCATATGATTTTTGGCTTAAGCCTTATGGGTTCTTGGTACTTTTAACTTACCTTAAACAAAAAAATATAAAGATAGATTACATTGATTGCTTAGATAAAAAAATAAAAAAAGACAACTTAGGCAGAGGAAAATACTACTGGCAGATTATCCCTAAGCCAGAAATTTTAAAAGACATTCCTCGTAAATTTAAGCGTTACGGGATAAGTATTGAGGAATTTAAATTAAAAATTAAAGATAAAAAACCTGACTTAATCCTTATCACTTCCTCTATGACCTATTGGTATTTAGGAATAAAAGAAGTAGAAAAAATATTAAAAGAAAATTTTAACTCTTTACCAAAAATTTTGGGAGGGGTTTATCCTACGCTTATCCCGGAACATGCAAAAAAGACTTTTCCTTCTTTTTACATATTTTCCTCTTCTTTAGAAGAATTTTTCTCTTTCTTAAATATCCCTTTTGATAATTACCAGTTTTATACTACCCTTCCTGCTTATGAGGATTTCTATAATAATTTAGACTATGTAGTTTTAAGAACAAGCTGGGGATGTCCATTCAATTGCAGTTTTTGTGCTATAAAAAGACTATTTCCTTCTTTTCTGCGTTTGCCTAAAAAGAAAATAGTTGATTTTATTCTTAAATATTACCAAAAAGGAATTAAAAATTTTGTTCTTTATGATGATGCATTTTTATATCCTCAAGAAGAAGCAAAAGAACTTTTAAAAGAAATCAAAAGGCTAAATTTAGATATAAAGATTCATACTCCCAATGCTTTGCATTTACGTTTTTTAGACCAGGAGTTAGCCTATCTTTTAAAAGAATGTGGATTTTTTAATCCTCACTTTGGCTTAGAAACCCTTAATCCCACGCTACAAAAAAAGTGGGGAGATAAAGTAAATAAAGAAGAACTTATAAGAAGTATAAAATATTTAAAAAAAGCTGGATTTAAAGAAGGAGAATTCAGTGTTTATTTACTTTTGGGATTTCCTCAGCAGGATTTAAAAGAATTAAAAAAAGATATTGAATTTCTTCATCATCAAGGAGTAAAAGTCTCCTTAGCTGAATATTCTCCTACTCCAGGAACCAAATTATTTGAAGACTATAGAAAAGAGCTGGAAGAACCACTTTTGCACAACAATTCTATTTTTTATTTTTTCAACAGAAAATTAAAAGAGATTTTTGAGATTAAAAATTTCACTCGTCAGTTAAATAAAAAGTTTTATCAATAAGAAATCAATTTATCTATATCTATACATTTACCTACTTTTATTTCTATAAAATTTTCCTCAAAAATCTTTTTAAAATAAGAAATTGCTGAATAACCTGTGCAATGAGAGGGGCCTACTTTTCTTACTTTTCTTTTTAATTCTTCAGCAATAAAGCGAATAAATCTTTCCTCCTTATCCAGAAGATGAAACCCTCCCATCACAGCAATTATCTCTTTTTTAAAATCAAAATTTATTTTCTCTACTATATTTAAAATTCCCGGATGGGAACAACCACACAATACTACTAAAAAATTATCTTTTTCTATAACCAAAAAATGTTCATGCAAAGGCTCCCCTTTATAATTTGCTGCTAACTCTCCTGAAGAATAAATTCCTTCATCTATCTTCAAAACATTCTTTACTTCAACTAAATTTGCTTTCTTCTTTATACTTTCTTTAAAATCTTGGGATGAAGACTTACATATATATACATCAACCTGATTATTAATCTCTAAAAGCCTATCTAAACCTCCCCTATGGTCCCAGTGCTGGTGAGATATAAATACCTTTTCTATCTTTTTCAAATCTATTCCTAATAATTCTGCGTTATGTTTTAAATATTCAAAATTTTCCCCTGTATCAAATAAAATCTTTCTGTCAATAAGAAAACTTAATCCCCAGCCTACTTGAAACTCCTCTAAATCCTTTTCTTTATCCAGAAGAATCTCAATTTTCATCACGCACTCCGAAAATAAAAGTCCCTATCCTTATCATATTCGCTCCTTCCTCAATGGCAATAAAGAAACTGTCACTCATTCCCATAGAAAGATACCTCCATTCATCAAGTTCTTTATATCTATTTCTCACTTCCTCAAAAATATCTCTTGTTCTTTTAAAATAAGGACGCAATTTTTCTTTATCTTCCAAAAAAGGACCCATAGTCATTAATCCGATAAGTTTCATATATTTAAATTCTTTCTTTAAAAATTCATCTATAAATCTAAAAACAGAAGAAGGCAAAATCCCGCTTTTCTGAGGCTCTGAAGCTATATTTACCTCAATCATTACTGGCATAATCTTATTTAGCTTTTCACATTCCCGATTGATAAGTTCAGCCAGTTTGATTGAGTCAAGGGTTTGAATCACATCAAAAATTTTTACTGCTTTCTTAACTTTGTTTTTCTGAAGATGACCGATTAGATGCCAGCTTACTTTTAAATCAGATAAAATCTCTCTCTTTTTCTCTGCTTCCTGAACATAATTCTCACCAATAATCTTTATCCCCGCCTCTATTGCTTCTTTAATTTCTTGAGGCATCCTTTTTTTAGTGGCAGCAACAACCTCCACATAAGAAGGAATTTTTGAAAAAAGTTCTCTCACTTTTTCTTTTATCATTTTGCCAGATAAAAAACCTTCCTGTTTCTTATAACTTTATATATTCTCCTCTCTTTAATTAAATTTTCAACAAAATCTTCTGCTTTCTTTTCTGATGTCTTTAAAGCAATAGCTATATCCTTTATCGTCTGAGGCCTGATTTTTAAAGAATTAAGAATTACCTCTTTTTCCATAACTTTTCCTCTTTTCTTACTCTTTCTAAATTCTACCACTTCACAATTTTTCCCCAGAATCTTTTTAAATTTTTCTATTGACTCTTTTGAAGGCATAAAATCTATCTTCACTGAAGGGTTAGGTCTTAAAGGAAGATTAAGCTGAATTTTGGTTGGTTTTATCTTTTTGATTATTTCCTTAAATTTATAGGCAACTTCTTCTTTATCATTAAAACCCTTAACAAGCATAATCTCCAGCCAGAATTCTTTATCTTTATATTCCTCTCTAAAACGGATAAGCCCTTCCAGAATCTTTGAAAAAGAAATTCCTCGTGCAGGACGATTAATTTTTCTCAATAATTTTTCATCAGGTGCATCTAAGGAAGGAATGAATAAATCAATCTCTTTTAATTCCTCTCTTACCTTCTTCATATAAAGAAGAGAAGAATTGGTAATTAAACAGAGAGGGGTTTTCGTCCGCATCTTTATTATCTTAATCAACTTATCTAAATTTTCATGAAGAGTTGGCTCACCACATCCAGAAAAAGTAATATAATCAATTTTAGGATTACTTTTCAATATTCTCTCTAATTCCTCCTTAAATATCTCTTCCTTTATAAAAAACGCTCTTTTTCTCCTCCTTCTTTTTGTCTCTCCTAACTGGCAATACACACAGTTAAAAGAGCATGTTTTCTTTCTAAATAGATTAATTCCCAAAGAAAACCTCAGGCGCCGAGAATATACTGGCCCGTAAAAATACTTCATTACACTCCTAAAAGATAAAAAACCAATCCTACTCCTAACCCAATTAAAAGATTAAAGAATTTTATCAAAAAAGAATCCCTAAGAGAATAAGAAAGCAAAGGAAGCATACCATGACCATCCTGAACAATAGAATTAGCCAAAAGAACAGAAAAAGGAATTAATCCTTTAGAAAACATCGTTACAAATATAAGATGAGGCCCACTTTCAGGAAGAACCCCCAAAATTACAGCAATGAAAAGAAGAGGAAGTAGGTGAGATTTAATAAACTCTTTCAAATTCCAGAATTTAAGTCCTATATCAACTATAAGCAAAGCAAAAAAAGTCCAGATAAATACGCGCAATAGATGTTTTTTAATAATATGCTCCCAGATATGTTCTTCTAAATAATGTTCTGAGGAAGTTAAAACAATAAAGATAGCTAAGGAAAGTAAAGCAACAAATGTAATTTTCTTCCATCCCCATTCTTGTGGTCCTAAAATTCCCAAAAGAAATCCTAAAAGAGCACCCCCTAAAAGAAGAAGGATAAGAAAGCGAGTAAACGACATCTTCTTTAAATGCTCAATCACTTGGCGAGGAGAAAGACAAGCACAAGTCTCCTGGGGATGAAGGCTGGGGATATCGCACTTTAAAGAAGGCTGAATTTTTAAAAAAGCAATTATTTTGTCTACAAAATAAGAAAAAATAATTCCCAAAATAAATAAAATAAAAAATAAAAGAAGGGCTTTTTTAGGAAACATCGCCAGCATCACAAAAGCCTCATCACCAGAGGTAGCAATCATACATCCGGTTATTGCTCCAAAAGAGATTAATCCGTGAACATATAAAGAAACACTCATAAATGCACCCAAACACCCAGGGGTAGCCCCCAGAAATGAAGCAACTATATATTGCAAAAAGCGACTTCTTTTTATCAGTCTATTTAACCTTCCCTGGGTAAAAACACTTAAATAATCAATAAATTCCATCATTACAAAGACAAAAACAGTTATCATTAAAGCATGTTTTAAATTATGAATAAAAAGGCTCATTCTTTCCTCCTCCTTTTAAAACAATTAATACCTATAAGCTCTTTTAAGTCTTATTTTTTTAGCATATTCAATTACTTCTAAATACTCTTCTTTAGTAATTCGCCGATTAAGTTCTTCAAATTGATAAGCTTTATAACAGGGATAATACTGATCCATTATATTAACATAAGTATTTGGAGAAATCTTTTTTATAAAATCAAGAATCTTAAAAGAACCTGCCAATCTATTAGGTAAAACAAGATGGCGAATAAGCAATCCTCGCAAAGCACGTCCTTCTTTTATTATTAAATCTCCTACCTGCCTGTGCATCTCAACTACAGAAGATGTGACTATCTCCCAATAATCAGGTGCATTTGAAAATTTTAAAGCAATTTCATTATCTGAATACTTAATATCCGGCATATAAATATCAAAAACCCCCTCAACTAATTTTAAAACTTCACAAGATTCATATCCTCCACAATTATATACTAAAGGAAGCCTTAATCCTTTCTCTATTGCTAAAGGTAAAGCCTCAACAATTTGAGCAATTACATGAGTGGGAGTAACAAAGTTAATATTTTCTGCACCATTTTCCTGTAAGGTTATCATCATATTTGCTAAAACTTGGGGAGTTACCTCTTCTCCTTCTCCTAAATGAGAAATGGTGTAATTTTGACAATAAATACAGCCTAAATTACAAAAAGAGAAAAATATCGTTCCTGAACCTCCTCTTCCCACCAGTTCCCTTTCTTCTCCAAAATGGAGAAAAAAACTACTTACATAAGCGTAACGCGAAGTTTTACAAAATCCTTTCTTTTTAAATCTATCTACAAAACAGCGACGGGGGCATAAATCGCATCTTTTTAATCTCTCTAATAACTTTTCTTTAATCTCTTCTAATCTTCCTTCTTCATAAAGTTTTAAATAAGAAGGTATCATAATTAAAAATTTGCTTTTAGCTGACCACAGGCAGCCTCAATATTTCTGCCTCTTGGTTTTCTTAAGGTAAAAAATAGATTATATTTTTTTAAAGTATTTTTAAAATTTTCTATTTCTTCTTGCGAAGGAGCTTGCCATAAAAAGAATCGTGAAGGATTGTAGGGAATAAGATTAATCTTATATTTCTTAATCCCTTTAAGTAAAACTGCTAATTTATATACATCTTTCTCACTCATATTGAAACCCTTTATAAGAATATACTCAAAAGTTATGGGAAATTTTTCTTTTTTTGAAAAATATTTTACTGCTTCCATAATTTTTTTTAAAGAATATCTTTTAGCTAAAGGAA
>CAZBLX010000036.1:0-8215 GCA_964492865.1 uncultured Planctomycetia bacterium
TCATAACGCTTGGGGTCTTTTTTCTTAAGATATTGAAGAAGACGACGACGCCTTCCTACAAGCATAAGAAGACCTCTTCGTGAATGAAAATCCTTCTTATGCTTTTTTAAATGTTCTGTTAAATATTTTATCCTTTCTGTAAGCAGAGCAACCTGAACAGATGCTGAACCTGTATCTTGAGAATGCTCCTTAAATTTCTCAATAATTTCTCTCTTTTTCCTCTTCTCCAGCATCTTTTAATATAATATCCCTTTTTTTTCTTTATGTCAATCTTTCCTTTTTCTTCTGCGATAGAATTTTTTTATCTCTTCTAATACTTCTTCTTTCTTATCTACTACTTTAAAAAGAAGCAGATCTTCCTTAATTAATGTACCTTCAGAAATCAATTTTCCCTTAAACCACCCCACCAAATCCTGCCAGTATTTTCTTTTTACCAAAATAATAGGAAAAGGATTTATTCTGTGCGTCTGAATTAAAGCTAATGTTTCAAATAACTCATCCAGTGTGCCATATCCCCCAGGAAAGACAACAAAAGCACGGGAGTATTTAGCAAACATCACCTTTCTTACAAAAAAATATCTAAATTCTAAAAGATAATTCACATAAGGATTAGGAATTTGTTGTTCAGGAATAAGAATATTTAGCCCTACTGAAACCCCACCTGCATCATATGCACCTCTATTGGCTGCCTCCATAATTCCGGGGCCGGCTCCGGTAATTATACTGTAACCTTTTTTAGCCAAAAGCTTTGCTGTCTGATAAGCCAATTGATAATAAGGATGGTTCTCTTTAATTCTTTTTGAACCAAAAAAAGAAACAGCATTTTTTATTTTGGATAATCCCTCAAAACCCTCTACAAATTCACTCATTATACGAAAAACACGCCAACTATCCTTACCAATAAAATCATTCTCAAAAGTTAATTTTACTTTCATAATAAAACAAATTAAAACCCCCCTGGAAGTTTACTTCCAGGGGGGATATATTTCCTAAAAGAGCAGTCCTTAGAAGGTAATCTTTAAACTTCCCAAAGCCTGGAAAGCATCATCATCGTTGTTATCACTAAATACATCGCCTGGGATGAAATAATCAAGATTTAATCCCAACTGCACATCTTCAGTGTAGTTATAAACAAGAGAAAAATCTACCTCGTCTCCAAAATCTTTCTCATCAGGATTAACAGAATAGACTCCCCAGGCATTATAAAATACATTCGTTCCCGCTACAAGTCTTACATTAGCATAACGAAGATTTAATAATATATCCTCTCGAGGCTGAGCAGTTATATTTACTCCTATAAGCCGAGCATTAGTATTAGGAGTTATATTGTTAATAATATTAGCTGGAGTAACATCCTCCCACATGGGGTCCCAATTTTCACTGGCATAACCATAGCCTACAGTTAATGTTGGTCTCCAAGGCTGATCAGCAAAAGTATAACTTGCTGCCAGCACTGCTGCTAAATCAGAACGATGTTTTTTATCTGCACGAGCATCGGGTTTAGCATATTGATAAACTATCTCTCCATTCAACACTAAATTCTCTATTGGAGAATTAACTACTCTTACACCAATATTTCCTACATCAGATTTTTTTGCATCTTTAAGAACATAGTATAATTCTGCCTGAGTGTTATAATCTTCAAAATTATAACCTAAGTCTATTGCATAAGCATCTACATCATCGCTTTCTGCCAAATCTCCCTCTGTATCTTTAATATATCCTAAGGTAATTGTTAAAGGAGAAAGGTCAACTACTCCTACAATTGCATCAAATGCTTTCCTTAAATCCAAATCTCCTAAGGTTTGAGGAAGGTTAGAATCACTGCTGGCCAACTGGTTAGTAGTAGGATCTCCAACAATCATTCCACTGCCAATTTTTACCTCTTGTTTACCAACTTTTAAAGTTAAAGGATAATCAAATAAATTTTTCAAAGTAACATAAGCTAAGTCTATATCCACATCAGAACTTGCTGCATTTACTGTTTGCCCCCATACTTTATCTGTGATCAATCTTAAAGTAACAGAAACATCCTCAGTCAAATCCGCATCAAATTTTAAACGGGCAATACTTGCTAAAAAAGAAGCATCTGCCTCATCTCCACCAATACCCAAATCAAATCCATAACGAGTCCCTACATAGGTAGTTAAGTCTCCACTTACTTTAATATTCTCTACAGCAGAAAATGCACTTCCCAAAAGTGATAATCCTAAAATCAAGCTAAATAAAACTATTTTTTTACTCATTTACCACCCTCCTTTCTAAAATTTATCAATTTATAACAACAAGGCTTTTTATCCTTGTTATTTTCCCATTTATGTTATATCATCCACATTTCTGACACTCTCAGGAAAAAATAAACTATCTTCCTCACCTCCTTTCCTCCTTAGATTAAGAGTGTCTGTGGATGGTATAACTTACTTTTTAAAGAGCTAATACTCTTTTAACAAATAATTTATTGTTTGTCAAGGATTTTTTAATTTTGCGCCTGGGCCGAATCGAACGGCCATCCCAGGCTTAGGAGGCCTGTGCTCTATCCTTTTGAGCTACAGGCGCTAAAATTTTATCAATGAATAAACAGGATATTTTTTTAACTTTTCTCTACCTTTTAAATCTGTCAATTCAATAAGAAAAGCAACACCTACTATATCTGCTTTAAGTTTTTTAACCAGATTAATTATTGCCTGAGCAGTACCTCCGGTAGCTAAAAGGTCATCCACAATTAAAACTTTTGCTTTCGCAGAGAATGCATCACGATGAATCTCTAAGGAATCTACTCCATATTCAAGTCTGTAAGTATAACGATAAGTCTTGTAAGGAAGTTTCCCCTTTTTTCTTACAGGAACAAACCCACACCTTAATTTATAAGCTAAAGCTCCTCCAAAAATAAATCCCCTTGATTCGGCAGCAACAACAAAATCTATCTTTTTATCTTTAAATAAATTAGCCAACTCATCTACTGACTTCCTGAAAGCTTGAGGATTATTAAGCAAAGTAGTTATATCACGAAAAAGAATTCCCTTTTTAGGAAAATCAGGAATATTTCTTATAAAATTGGCTAAATCTATCTTAGATTTCATTTTTTCTCTCCTCCACATATTTCCTCAATTTTTTCAAAGCCGCTTCCTCAATTTGCCTTACTCTCTCCCTTGATATACCCAATTTTTTTGCTACCTCTGCCAATGTATGCGAACAGCCATTAGTAATTCCAAAACGCAAATCTAAAACCATTCTTTCTCTTTCATTCACCAAATTCAGAAGACCTTCTACTTCTTCACGTTCAAAAAATTTCTCAATCTCTTTTTCCGTATCAGCGTATCCAGTAGTCTTTATAAAATCACCCACCTGAGACTCTCCTTCTTCTCCCACAGGTGCCTCCAAAGAAGTCTTTTTTGTTATCCATCTCTGAATCTCCTCTACTTTTTCTTGAGGAAGCTTCATTTTTTTAGCAATTTGGGAAGTAGTAGGCTCTCTTTTTAATTTTTGACGCAATTCTTCACTTACTTTTTTATATTTAGAAATCAACTCACTCATATACACAGGAACCCTGATTGTTTTTCCCTGATCAATTAAAGCCCTTGTTATTGCCTGCCTTATCCACCAAGCAGCATAGGTTGAGAAACGATACCCTTTGCTTAATTTAAATTTATCTATTGCTTTCATCAAACCAATATTTCCCTCAGCAATTAAATCCATTAAAGGCAGACCTAAATTAGTATAGTGCTTGGCGATACTTACCACTAATTTAAGATTGGCATTAATTAATTTTCTTCTTGCTTCTTTATTTCCTCTTTTCGCTTTCCTTATTAACTCTTCTTCCTCCTTTTTAGAGAGTAAAGGAATATCTTTTATTCTTTCCAAATATGCTTTTATTGCATCCATTAACTTCTTCTTCGTTTCTTTTTATCCTCAAGAGTTGCCTGAGCTAAAGCCAAACGAGCAATGGGGACTCTGAAAGGTGAACAACTTACATAATCTAAACCAATTTTATGACAGAATTTTACCGATTGAGGATCCCCTCCCTGCTCTCCGCATATTCCAATTTTTAAATCTTTCCTTATCTTTCTTCCTAATTCTACTGCTAACTTCATAATCTTTCCCACGCCTTCCTCATCTATAGAAACAAATGGATCATGAGTAAGCAATTTATTTTCCAAATATACTTTTAAGAAACGCCCTGCATCATCACGAGAAAATCCAAAAGTCATCTGGGTTAAGTCGTTTGTGCCAAAAGAGAAAAATTCAGCAACTTCAGCAATTTTATCTGCAACTAAACAGGCACGCGGCACCTCAATCATCGTTCCCACAGAATATTTTATCTTAACCTTATATTCCTTCATTACCTTTTGAGCAACCTCATCAATATAAGATTTAATAACCACAAGCTCATTTTTCTCTCCCACTAAAGGCACCATTATTTCTGGCTTTATCTTCAATCCTTCTTTGATTAACTCTGCGGCTGCTTCAAATATAGCCTGAGCCTGCATTCTAACTATCTCCGGATACACAATTCCTAAACGACACCCTCTAAACCCTAACATAGGATTAAATTCACTTAATTTCTGCACTGTCTCTTTTATTTTTTCTTGAGGAACATTAATATTTTTTGATAATTCCTCTATCTCCTCATCACTCTTAGGCAAAAATTCATGTAAAGGTGGATCTAATAATCTAATTGTCACCGGATATCCTTTCATCACTTTAAAAATCTCCTTAAAATCCTCTTTTTGTAAAGGTAGAAGTTCAGATAAAGCCTTTTCTCTTTCTTCTTTTGTTTCTGCAAGAATCATTTTCTGCATCTTGGGGAGTCTATCTTTTCCAAAAAACATATGTTCTGTTCTACATAAACCAATACCTTGGGCACCAAAGTCTCTTGCTACTTTTGCATCATGAGGAGTATCTGCATTTGTCCTTACTTTTAATTTTCTTATTTTATCTGCCCACTTCATTAAAGTAGCAAATTCTCCCGCTACTTTCGGCTCAACTAATTTTACCTCTCCCAAAAATACTTCTCCTGTAGAACCATCAATACTGATTATATCCCCACGTTTAATTACTTTATCTTTTACTTTAAACTCTTGTCTTTCTTCATCTACAGTTATATCTGAACAGCCCACAACACAAGGTTTTCCCATTCCTCTTCCTACAACTGCTGCGTGACTAGTTAAACCTCCGGTTGAGGTAAGAATACCACATGAGGCAGCCATTCCTCCTACATCTTCAGGAGAAGTCTCTTTTCTTACTAAAATCACTTTTTTACCTCTCTGGGCTTCTTCAATTGCATCTTGAGCATTAAAGACAACCTCTCCTGATGCAGCACCAGGGGAAGCTGCTAATCCTTTTGCTACCGCCTGAGGTTTACTTTCAGGATCAATTGTGGGATGAAGAAGCTGATCTAATGCATGAGGGTCAACTCTTTTTATTGCTTCCTCTTTTGTAATCAATCCTTCTTTTACCATATCTACAGCAATTTTTACCTGAGCCTGAGCAGTTCTTTTTCCAGTTCGGGTTTGCAAAAGATAAAGCTTCCCTTTCTCAATTGTAAACTCTATATCCTGCATATCCCGATAGTGTTTCTCAAGTTTTATCCTTATTTTGTCTAATTGCTTATAAATCTCTGGCATCGTTTTTTTAAGTTCATCTAATCTTTGAGGAGTTCTGATTCCGGCAACCACATCTTCTCCCTGTGCATTCATTAGAAATTCTCCATAAAACTCTTTTTCTCCTGTGGAAGGATTTCTTGTAAAAGCAACCCCTGTTCCTGAAGTCTTGCCCATATTACCAAACACCATTGCCTGAACATTTACTGCTGTTCCTAAATCATGAGGGATTTTGTTGAGATTGCGATAAGTTATAGCTCTTGGATTATTCCATGATTCAAATACCGCCAAGATTGCCATCTTAAGTTGCTTGTTTACATCCTGAGGAAAATCATATCCCATCTCTTTTTTAAATAACTCTTTAAATTTTTGTGTAATCTCTTTCCAATCCTCAGCATCAAGCTCAGTATCTAAACTTACTCCTTTTTCTTTCTTCTTTTCCTCAATAATTTCCTCAAACTTATTCTTATCAATCTTTAAAACAACATCGGAAAACATCTGAATAAAACGACGGTAAGCATCATAGGCAAAACGTTCATCTTGAGTTTGCTTTATTAAACCTTGCAAAGTTTCATCATTAAGTCCTAAATTTAGGATTGTATCCATCATTCCTGGCATTGAGATTTTTGCTCCACTTCTTACAGAAACCAGTAAAGGATTATTTTTATCTCCAAATTTTTTCCCTACTGCTTCCTCTATTTTCTTCATATATTTTTTAACTTCTTTAAAGAAATCTTTAGGAAGCCTTTTTTTATTTTTGTAATAATAAGTGCACATCTGGGTAGATATTGTGAATCCGGGGGGGACAGGAATTCCTAAATTTGTCATCTCTGCTAAATTTGCTCCTTTTCCTCCTAAAATATCTCTCATTTTAGCGTTGCCTTCTGCTTTTTCCTTACCAAAGAAGTAAATATACTTCTTCATCTAAACCTCCTCCTTTTTAAGAAATAAAACATTCCTCATTCAATCTTTCTTTTATAAACTCAAATACCCTATCTATGCTGACTCTTTCTTGTTTCATCGTATCTCTATCCCTTATTGTTACCTTTTTATCCATAAGGGTTTGGGGGTCTACTGTAACACAAAAAGGTGTTCCCACCTCATCCTGTCGGCGATATAACTTTCCAATATTTGCTGTATCATCATAAATAGAACTTATTTTATTTTTTATATCATAAAAAATCTTTTTTGCAAGTTCAACTAACTGATTATCACTTTTGAGTAAAGGAAAAATTGCCACTTTGTAAGGAGCCAGCTCCGGCTTCAGTCTTAAAACAACACGTAACCTTCCTTTTACTATCTCTTCATCATAAGCATCACAAATGACCGCAAAAAAGGTTCTGTCCACCCCTGCAGAGGGTTCAATCACAAAAGGAATGATTCTTTCTTTTTTCTCCTCATCAAAATAAGATAAATCCTTCTTGCTGACTTTGCTGTGAGAAGATAAATCAAAATTTGTACGATTAGCAATACCTTCAAGCTCTGACCATCCAAAAGGAAAATTATACTCTATATCCACACATCTTTTTGCATAATGGGCTAATTCCTCTTTTGTATGTTCTCTTAATCTCAAATTTTCTTTTTTTAATCCCATTTTTTCTATATAAAAATTAAATCTTTCCTTAACCCACTCTTCAAAAAATTTATCTGCTTCCTCTTCTTTTACAAAATACTCTATCTCCATCTGTTCAAACTCCTTCATACGAAATATAAAATTGCCTGCGGTAACCTCATTACGGAATGCCTTTCCGATTTGAGCAATACCAAAAGGTAGTTTTTTGTGAGTAGTATTTATCACATTCAAAAAATTAATAAATATCCCTTGAGCAGTCTCAGGACGCAAATATCCCCACAAAGGTGTGGTTTCTACAGCACTTAAATTAGTCTTTAACATTAGATTGAATTTGCGTGGTTTATAAAGAGTAATATCCACCTCTATCCCACAATAAGGGCAGCGATACAATTTTTCATCTATCTTTTCTGCTTTATCCGGACGAAATCTTTTTTTGCATTGAGGACAATCTACAAGCTCATCACAGAAACCGGAAAGATGTCCACTGGCTAAAAATACATTTTCATGCATTATAATTGCACTATCTAACCCTACAATATCCTCTCTTTTCTCAACATACTCCTGCCACCATATATCTTTTATTCTTTTCTTAAGCAAAACCCCTAAGGGACCATAATCCCAGATACTGGACAGCCCTCCATAAAGTTGAGATCCTCCAAAGATAAAACCCCTTCTTTTACATAAAGACACAATTTTGCTAAGCTTATCCTCACTCATAAAAATTTATTATATCTTTAAAATTCCAAAATGGAAAGGATAAAAATGAGTTAAATATGACCTAAATCTTTTTTTAATTTTTCCAGAATTTCTGAAGAAACAGAAAAAGAATGAGAAGAGGAAGGAAACTGAAGACTTTTTACCTCTTTTATATATTCAGTTACTGCTTCCTTAATAAATACTGACAAATCTTTATAGACCTTTACGAATTTAGGACGAATTTTTTTATACAAACCTAAAACATCATAAAGAACCAAAACTTGTCCATCACAAAAAGGTCCGGCACCAATACCAATTGTAGGAATAGTTAAAATTTCTGTAATTA
>CAZBLX010000037.1:0-8072 GCA_964492865.1 uncultured Planctomycetia bacterium
GGAAAGATGCAAAAAAAGCACCTGAGGCTGCAGAAGCTCTTAAATTAACTGCACAAGAACTTTTGAAATTAGGAGTTGTAGATGAGATTATTTCTGAGCCTCAAGGAGGAGCGCATCGTAATTATGAAGAGGCAGCAAAAAATGTGAAGGAAGCAATTGTGAATAACCTTAGGGAAATAAAAAAAATTCCTTGGCAGGAACGTTTAAACTTGCGTTATGAGAAATTTAGAAAAATAGGAATATTTAAAGAAGGATGATTCAGAGACTAATTATTTTGGGAGCATTAAAGAGAAAGCCCTCTTCAGGTTATGATATTAAAAAGTTTATCCAGAAAGAGTTAGGAATGTTTTCTCCCTTAGAGCTTAAATCGATTTATTATCCTTTAAAAAAGATGGAGAAAGAAGGATTAATAGAAAAAAGAGAAAAAAGGAATCATCTTAAAAAATATGTCTATTATATTACTCCTCGTGGAGAAAAAGAATTTTTTCGTTTATGCAAAGAGACTCTTCTTTCTCAAAAAAGGCCTTTTCTTGAGTGGGATATAGCTCTTTATTTTTTACCTTTTTTAAATAAAAAAGAAATCCTTCCTCTTTTGCGTCTGCGTCTTCTTTTTTTAGAGAAAGTAAAAAAATGGCTTGAGGAAAAATTAGAAGAATTTAGAAACTCTCCTAAAAACTTTTTCTTGTTAGTTAACCATCATCTTCGGTTAGTGCTTGCCGAAAAAGATTTCCTAAAAAGTTTGATTAAGGTAATAAAGAAAAAGTAATTTTTATACTTTACCCTCTTTTCTTGCTTTTTTAAAGAGAGAGAATATAATATAGTGAGGATGAATAATAAGAAAAATAAAAAAAGAGCTAATGAATTTAGGTTCATGAGAAGTTTCTTTTTCTGGTTGTTTCTTTTTTTAGCTTTTATGTGGCTTATGGGGATAGTTTCTACCTACATCATGGGAGGATTGGAGAAACTTAGTTATGGTGAGTTTTATTCTCTTTTAGAGAATAATCTAAAAAATCCCACTATTCGGTGGGTGAAACTTACAGGAGATTTAGTTCAAGGGCAATTTAATGAGAAAAGAGGGAATAAAAGATTTTTTGTTTATGTTCCTTCTCAAGATGAAAAGTTAATTACTTTACTTACCAAAAATGTAGAAAATTTTGAGATCGAACCTCCTAAAACTATCTGGGTGAATCTGTTTTATTCATTAGGCCCGATGATTTTATTTATTCTTTTTTTATGGTTTTTAGCCTCACGAGGAACACAGGTAGGCTCAAAACTTTGGTCTTTTGGTAAAGCTAAGGCTTATTTGATTGAAAAAGGCAAAACTCCTAAGGTCACTTTTTCTGATGTAGCTGGAATTGAGGAGGCAAAGGAAGAATTAAAAGAAGTAATTGAGTTTTTAAAAGATCCTAAAAGATTCCAGAGACTGGGAGGAAGAATTCCTAAGGGAGTTCTTTTAGTGGGTCCTCCTGGATGTGGGAAAACTCTTTTGGCAAAAGCAGTAGCTGGTGAGGCAGATGTCCCCTTTTTCAGTATCAGTGGTTCAGATTTTGTGGAGTTATTTGTGGGAGTGGGGGCTTCACGTGTAAGGGATTTATTTGAGCAGGCAAAAAAGGCAGCAAAAACAAGCGGTAGAGGAGCAATAATCTTTATTGATGAAATAGATGCGGTAGGAAGGCAACGTTTTGCTGGAATTGGAGGAGGGCATGATGAGAGAGAGCAGACTTTAAATCAGCTACTTGTGGAGATGGATGGTTTTCAGACAGAGGAGGGAATAATTGTTCTGGCGGCAACTAATCGTCCTGATGTACTGGATCCGGCTCTGCTTCGTCCTGGAAGATTTGACAGGCACATTGTGATTGATGCTCCCGATATGAAAGGAAGAGAGGAGATTTTAAAAGTTCATACACGGAAGATAAAGTTAGCAAAGAATGTAGATTTAGGTGTAATTGCTAAGCAAACTCCTGGCTTTTCTGGGGCGGATTTGGAAAATTTATGTAATGAGGCAGCGCTTTTAGCAGCAAGAAAAAACAAAGAGGCAGTAGAGATGGAAGAGTTACAGGAAGCAATAGAGAGAGTAATTGCCGGTCCCCAGCGAAGAAGCAGAGTGATTTCAAAAAAAGAGAAAGAGATTATTGCTTATCATGAGGCAGGTCATGCTTTTCTATCTTTATATTTACCTGGGGTAGACCCTTTACATAAAGTGTCTATTGTGCCCAGAGGAATATCTGCTTTAGGCTACACGATGCAACTTCCTTTGCAAGATAGATATATTTTAACTAAGTCTGAACTTTTAGATAGGTTATGTGTACTTTTGGGAGGGAGGGCTGCAGAAGAATTAGTTTTAAAAGATATAACCAGTGGAGCGCAAAATGATTTGGAGCAGGCAACCAAATTAGCACGCCGAATGGTTACAGAATTAGGCATGAGTGAGATTTTGGGGAATCTTACTTTGGGAAGGAAAGAAGGTCCTGTGTTTTTGGGAAGAGATTTGGTGGAACATAAAGATTATTCTGACTCCACTGCTCAGTTAATTGATAAAGAGATAAAAAGATTGGTTGATGAGGCTTATGATAAGGCAAAGAAGATTTTAAAGGAGAATTTAGAGAAGTTAAAAATTTTAGCTACAAAACTTTTGGAAAAAGAAGTATTAACTTCAGAAGAAGTGAAAGAAATCTTAGGATTTAAAAAAGAAGAAGATGAGAATATACCCTCTTGAATTAAAAAGGGAAAAAATAAAAGAATGTATGGAGAAAATTGGTGTAGATAAAGAAGGTATAAAAATTATGCTTCCTAAAGCAGATTTTAAAATTTTTAAGATAGACGACTTAAACTCTTATGCTGCCAATATACTGAAACAAGAAGCACTTGCTTTAGGGGCTGAGGTAGCCATAAGAAGAGAAGCACTAATTAGAAAAACAAAGACAGATGCTTTAATTTTTGCAACTGCTGTTCAGTTGGAAAAACTGATTGAGAAATTGAATAAACAACCTTTTGGTTTAAAAGAAGTTTCTTTTGAATTGAAAAAATTTTTAAGAGAGAGAAAAAAAGTTTTATTATTGCGAGGAAGAGTTTTAAGTTTATCCCAACCTTGTATATGTGGAATTATAAATTTAACTTTTGATTCTTTCTCCCAAGATGGAATATTAATGCAGGCTCAGAGAGAAAGAAAAAAGCCTGAAGAGATAGCTTTAAGGAAAGCAGAGGAGATGATAAAAGAGGGGGCAAAAATAATTGATTTAGGCGCAGAATCCAGTCGTCCTTTTTCAAGACCTATAAGTGAGGAGGAAGAATTAAGAAGGCTCCTGCCTCCTCTTAAAGCAATACGGAAAGAATTTAAAAATATTTTTATCTCTGTAGATACTTATAAATATAAAGTGGCTAAAGAAGCAGCAGAGGAAGGTGCCGATATTATCAATGATATTACTGCTTTAAGAAAGTCCCCCCAAATTATTTCTTTAATTAAAAAATATAATTTAGGCTGTGTTCTTATGCATATGAAAGGAACTCCTCAAACTATGCAGATTAATCCTACCTATAAAGATGTGATAAAAGAAATTTGCAAGTTTTTAGAGAAAAGAGTGAATTTTTGTTTAAAAGAAGGAGTGAAAAGAGAACAATTAATGATTGATCCCGGAATTGGTTTTGGCAAAAGAGTGGAGGATAATTTAAAAATAATTAATCATTTGGAGGAGTTTAAATTTTTAAATCTTCCTATTTTTTTAGGAATCTCTAGAAAATCATTTATTGGTAAAGTATTGAATGTAGAAGTAGACAAGAGACTGGTGGGAACTTTAGCTGCAGTTGTTGTGGCGGTTCTAAAAGGAGCAGATATTTTAAGGGTTCATGATGTAAAAGAAATAAATCAGGCAATTAAAATAGTAAAAGCAATAAGAAAATTTTAATGACAGAGATTTTAGTTAGTCTTTTAAGTGTAAGAGCAATAATTGAGATTTTGATCTTATGGTATGTTATTTATCGTATTTTTCTTTTTTTAAAAGGAACGAAGGCAGTTTATCTTTTAAGAGGATTAATTATTCTTATCGTTTCTTTTCTTGTTTTTCAAAAATTAAATCTTTATGTATTAAGCTGGCTTCTGACGAAATTTTTTGCTTTTTTTTTGATTTTAATTGTGATAATATTCCAACCGGAGTTGCGAGAAGGTCTAATTCAATTGGGTAAACCTCATCTTTTCTCAATGCCTTTAAAAAAAGAAGAAGTAGAAAAAACGATCAAAGAGATTGTCACTGCCTGTGTAAATATGTCCAAGAAAAAAATTGGTGCCCTTATTGCTATAAAAAGAGAATTTGGTCTTAAAAATATCATTGAGACAGGTATAATTTTAAATGCCCAATTAAGCAGCCAGCTTTTGGAGAATATCTTTTTTCCTTCGGCTCCTTTACATGATGGAGGAGTTATAATTGATGGGAAAACAGTTGTAAGTTGTGCCTGTCTTTTCCCTTTAAGTGATAATCCTAATCTGGAGAAAACTTTAGGTATGCGTCATAGAGCTGCAGTAGGATTGTCAGAGCAGACTGATGCGGTTGTAATAGCAGTATCGGAGGAGACAGGAAATATATCCTTAGCAGTGTCAGGTCAGCTTACACGTAATCTTTCTGGAGAAGATTTATTTACTATTCTTAAAGGACTTCTGCGAAAGGAGGCATAATGAAGATTTTTAAAAGAAAGTTTTCAATAAGGGATTTAAAATGTATATTTCTTAACAATTTTTGGCTTAAACTTATCTCTTTAATTCTGGCTATAATTGTCTGGCTTTATGTTAATGGAGAGTTAACTGAGGGGATAAGATTATGAGGTTAGGGGTAAATGTTGATCATGTAGCTACCTTAAGAGAGGCAAGAAGAACATCTTACCCAGATCCGGTTATTGCTGCTTTATTATGTGAATATGCAAAAGCAGATTCCATCGTTGCACATTTAAGGGAAGATCGCCGACATGTAAAAGAAAAAGATATTTTACTTATTAAAGAATTAATTAAAATTCCTTTTAATTTAGAGATGTCCACAAACAAGGATATTGTAGATTTTGCTTTAAATTTAAAACCCTATAAAGTTACTCTGGTTCCAGAAAGAAGGCAGGAATTGACTACCGAGGGAGGTCTTAATCTTCAGGATGAAAAGATTTATAAAAAAGTTGAAAAGGTAGTAAGAAGATTAAGAGAAAGAAAAATTAGGGTAAGTTTATTTGTAGATCCACTGATTCCGGTAATAAAAAAAGCGAAAAAATTGGAAGTTGAGGAGGTAGAGATAAACACAGGAAGATATTCTGAGGCAAAAAGAGCCTCTTCAGTAAAAAAAGAATTGGAGAAGATTAAAAAAGCCTCTTTATATGCTAAAGAATTAGGTTTAAAAGTTGCTGCCGGACACGGATTGAATTATGATAATGTGAAGGAGATAGTTAAGATAAAAGAGATAGAAGAGTTGAATATCGGTCATGCAATAATTTCTCATGCTGTGTTTGTGGGAATTCCTGAAGCAGTGAAAGAGATGCTTAAATTGATTAAAAAAAGATGATTGTTGGGGTAGGGGTGGATATTGTGAGTATTAAAAAGATGGAGGAGGCAGTAAAAAGATGGGGAAAATTCTTTTTAGATAAAATTTTTAATAATGAGGAATTAAAAAAAATACCTCAGGGAAAGCTTTATTATCAGAAATTGGCTGCTCGTTTTGCGGCAAAAGAAGCTATTATTAAAGCAACATCAAATTTTTGTTTTTTAACTATGAAAGATATTATTATCCTTAATAAAAAAAATGGTGCTCCTTTCTGTAAAATTAAAAAAAATGTTGATTTAGATATCCTTATTTCTCTTACTCATATTCCTGAATATGCAGTTGCCACCGCAGTTGCACAAAAGAAAACCTGATACTCACAAAGGAGATTACGGACATCTTCTTATTCTGGGAGGCTCACCGGGTTTAACCGGTGCTGTTAGCTTAGCAGCTCAGGCAGCGTTAAGAGCAGGGTGTGGTCTTGTAACAGTGGGGATACCCAAGTCTTTAAATTTTATTTTTGAGATAAAACTTACAGAAGTGATGAGTCTTCCTCTTGCTGAGACAAAAAAGAGCACTCTCTCTCAGAAAGCATTTAAGAAATTAGTTGAATTTCTGTCCAAAATAGATGGGATAGCTTTAGGATGTGGTGGCTCAAGAAATTCTTCCACACAGAAATTTTTTTTAGAAGTTGTTGAGGAGATAGATAAACCTTTAGTTGTAGATGCTGATGGCATAAATGCTTTAGCTTCTAATCTTAAGATATTGAAAAAACGAAAAGCAAAGATATTAATTTTAACTCCTCATTTGGGAGAATTTTCTCGTTTAATTAAAAAAGATACAGATTATATAAAAAAGAGGAAGAAAGAACTTGCTAAAGAGTTTGCTTTTGAGTATAATTTAATTCTCATATTAAAAGGATATAGGACTATAATTACTGATGGAAAAAAGCTCTTTGAGAATGAAACAGGAAATCCAGGACTGGCTACTGCAGGAAGTGGAGATGTTTTGACCGGAATAGTAGCCGGACTTTTAGTACAGAATGTTGAACCTTTTTTATCAGCAAAAATAGCAGTTCACCTTCATGGATTAGCGGCAGATTTAGCGGTAAAAGAGAAGACGCAAGCTTCTTTAATTGCCTCCGATATAATTGAATATTTACCCAAAGCAATAAAAAAGTTGAAATACAAGCCCAGGTAGCTCAACGGTAGAGCGCCTCACTTGTAATGAGGGGGTTGGAGGTTCGAATCCTCTCCTGGGCTTGTGGAAAGAGAAGATGTTAAGTAAAGAGAAAATAGAGAAATTAAGGAAAATAGCTGAAAGATACAATATAGAAAAAATTATTCTTTTTGGTTCTTATGCAAAGGGAGAAGAAACAAAAAAAAGTGATATAGATCTTATTTTTGTAAAAAATACAAAAAGAAGATTTTTAGATCGCATTGACTTTTTTTTAAAAAAGATTAGTGTTTTTCTGAAAGGAGAGATAAATTTATTTGTCTATACACCAGAAGAATTTGAAGAGATGAAAAAATACAGTAGGTTTATAAATAATATTTTAAAAGAAGCAGAAATAATTTATGAGTCAGGAAAAACAAAAAAGGGAAGCATTGCGGTGGTTAAGGCAAGCTAAGGAGGATTTGATAAGCGCAGAGATATTGAATAGAGAGAAAAGATTCTCTTTAAGTTGTTTTCTATCGCATCAGGCAGCAGAAAAAGCTTTAAAGGCGGTATGGATTTTGAAAGATAAAGACCCGTGGGGGCATTCTTTAAAAAAATTAGTAGAAGATTTAGAAGAGAAATTTTTAAAAGGTGCAGAAAAAGATTTAATTTATTTGGATAAGTTTTATATTCCTACACGTTATCCTAATGGAGTACCATATCCTTTAATCCCTGAGGAAGTTTATAAAGAAGAAGATAGCAAAAAAGCACTTAAAGTAGCAGAAAAAATTATAAAAAGAGTAGAAAAAGTTTTTTTCTAAATGGGCAGGTGGCGGAGTGGACAATCGCACCAGACTGTAAATCTGGCGGGCTTTTGCCCTTCGGAGGTTCGAATCCTCCCCTGCCCACCAAAGCGGGCGTAGTTCAATGGTAGAACACGGGCCTTCCAAGCCCGATATGGGGGTTCGATTCCCCTCGCCCGCTCGTATGTTTTATTTTTACCCCTTCTATTAGTGCTTCTTCAGATTTGTTCGTGTTCCGAGGGTAGAAATTTAGTTTTGGGTTAAATTAAAAGCTTTATTATTTACAACAGAGGACATAGGCTTTTACACAATCTACACCATTTTTAACATAACCTCTTATTCCATAAATATGCCAAGTTCCGCCTTTTCCAGCAGTTTTTGGATAAGACTCCATCATACCTTCAAGATCAGAAGCTCCTCCACTGCCTTTACCACACTTTCCACCACCGGCTATTAACCATTTGTCTGAAGGGCAGGAAACATCACAAGCAATATAAAATGCTCCACAACACTCTTTCTCAACAATTTCACAGTCACTAAATCCTCCCCCACCAATCTCATTTCCATCTACATAAATCTTTTGAGCATTAATAGTTCCTGGCCC
>CAZBLX010000038.1:0-7830 GCA_964492865.1 uncultured Planctomycetia bacterium
TCAAGAGATTTTATCTAAATTAGGAATTGATGTAAGAGATTTGGAAGCAAAGGTAAAAGAATTCTTAGAGACTCAACCTAAGGTATTTTCTGAAAAAGGTGGAGTATATGCTTCCTCAAGATTAACCGAGGTTATAAATCATGCTCAAGATTTTCTTAAAAGTTTGGCAGATACTTTCATAAGTAGTGAACATCTTCTTTATGGTATTGCTAAAGAAAGAGAAGGGCTTTTATTCAAATATTTAAGTAAACAAGGTTATACTTTGGATGATCTGGTGAAAGTAATAAAAGAGATAAGAGGAGCACAGAAAGCTACTTCCTATGAGGCAGAGTCAACTTATAAAGCTTTGGAAAGATTCGGTAGAGATTTGACAGAATTAGCCAAAAAAGGGAAACTTGATCCGGTAATTGGAAGGGATGAGGAGATAAGAAGAGTAATTCAGGTTTTATCTCGCCGCACAAAAAATAATCCTGTATTAATTGGTGAACCAGGAGTGGGAAAGACAGCGATTGTGGAAGGATTAGCACAAAGAATTGCTTTAGGAGATGTTCCTGAAGGGTTAAAAGAGAAAAGAATAATTGCTTTAGATTTGGGGAGTTTGGTGGCAGGGACAAAATTTAGAGGAGAATTTGAGGAAAGACTTAAAGCAGTTCTTAAGGAGATAGAGGCACGTCAAGGTCAGATTATTCTTTTTATTGATGAATTGCATACTTTAGTAGGAGCAGGAGCTGCTGAAGGTGCAATTGATGCTTCCAATATGCTTAAGCCGGCTCTGGCAAGAGGAACTCTGCGTTGTATTGGGGCAACGACTTTAGATGAATACAGAAAACACATTGAGAAAGATGCTGCATTGGAGAGAAGATTTCAACCTATTATAGTCAGTGAACCTACTGTAGAGCAGACAATTGCTATTTTGCGTGGATTAAAAGAAAAATATGAAGTTCATCATGGGGTGCGTCTTAAAGATTCTGCTTTAATTGCGGCAGCAGTTTTATCTCATCGTTATATTACAGAAAGATTTTTACCTGATAAAGCAATTGATTTGATTGACGAGGCTGCTTCTAAATTACGTATTGAGATTGACTCTAAACCTGAAGAGATTGATAAATTGGAGAGAAAAAAGATGGAGCTTGAGATTCAACGTGAGGCATTAAAAAAAGAAAAAGATAATGCTTCTCAAGAATTGGACAAATTAGAGAAAGAGATAAAGTCTATTGAAGAGGAGTTGACTCGGCTTAATGAACACTGGCAGAAAGAGAAGAGATTAATTACCCGGATAAGAGAGATAAAAGAGACTATAGAGAAATTAAAAATTGAGGCAATTGATTATCAGAAACAGGCACAATTAGACAAAGTGGCTGAAATCAGGTATGGAAAAATTCCTCAACTTACAAAGGAACTGGAGACTCTTAATAACCAATTGAGTGAGATTGAAAAAGATAGAAAAATGCTTAAAGAAGAAGTGGATGAAGAAGATATTGCAGAGATTGTTTCTCGCTGGACACATATTCCTGTTTCCAAACTTATGGAGGGAGAGATATCCAAGTTATTAAGGATGGAGGAGGAATTAAAAAAACGAGTTGTAGGACAAGATGAGGCAATAAAACTTATTTCTGACTGTATCCGACGCGCACGTTCAGGATTAGCTGATCCTAATCGTCCTTTGGGTTCCTTTTTATTTTTAGGTCCTACAGGTGTGGGGAAGACAGAGTTGGCAAAGACTTTAGCTTGGTTTTTATTTGATAGTGAGAAAAATCTTATAAGAATTGATATGAGTGAGTATATGGAGAAGTTTTCTGTCTCTCGTCTAATTGGAGCACCACCGGGATATGTAGGATATGAGGAAGGGGGCCAACTGACGGAGAAAGTAAGAAGACGACCTTATTCGGTAGTTTTGTTTGATGAGATTGAGAAAGCACATCCTGAGGTTTTTAATCTACTCCTTCAGGTTCTTGATGAAGGACATCTTACAGATTCTCAGGGAAGGTTAATTAATTTTAAAAATACAGTGATAATTATGACCTCCAATATTGGCAGTGAGTATTTTTCTGATATTACTGCAACAAAAAAAGCTATTGAGGAAAGGGTAAAAATGGAGTTAAGAAAACACTTTCGTCCTGAATTTTTGAATCGTTTAGATGAGATTATTGTTTTTAATCACTTAACTATGGAAAATATTAAAGAGATTGTTCAAATTCAGTTTAATTTCTTAAAAGAAAGACTTAAGGAGAAGAAGATTGAAATTGAGTTAACTGAAGAAGCAAAGGAATTTCTGGCAGAACGGGGTTTTAGCCCTGAATATGGAGCGCGTCCCCTTAAACGCACAATTCAAAAATTAGTAACTGATCCTTTAAGTATAAAGATATTAAATGGAGAATTTAAAGAGGGAGATAAAATTATGGTAAAGTTAAAAGAAAGAAAGATAGTTTTTGAAAAAGAAAGGAGTTAGATGCGGGTGGATATTTCTTTTAAAAATTTTAAAAATTCAGAGTTGCTTTCCCAAATCATTGATAAAAATATTCAAAAAATAGAAAGGAGAATTAAGCTTTTTAAGAAAGAAGTGCCTGTTCATCTTTCTTTACATATAGAAAAAAATCCTCATAAGGAGGAGTATTTTTCTTGGGCAAATCTTTATCTTCCTTTTAAGGTATTATGTGCTCATGAGAAAGCAAGAGCCTCTGCTTCTTCAATAAATAAGGTAATTAAAAATTTAATTAAACAGATAGATAAATTTAAACATAAATTAGAAAGGCATTTGAGAAAAAAGAGAAAAATAGTAACTTGACAAAAAGACTGCTTATGTTACTATATTAGCACTCTTTAATTTGGAGTGCTAAGATGAGACATATAGATACACAAAAAAGAGAAGAGGAGATTTTAGAATTGGTAGTAAAAAGTTATATTAAAGAATCAAAGCCTATAAGCTCGGGCTATCTTTGTGAAAAATTTAAATTACCTTATTCCTCAGCAACGATAAGAAATATTATGGAGACTTTGGAGAAAAAAGGTTTGCTTTCTCATATTTATACCTCCTCAGGCAGAGTTCCTACTAAGGAGGGATTTAAGAAGTATGTAAAGATGCTTAAGAAGAGAAGATTTAAAGAGAAGAAGTTGAATATAAGCCTCTCTACTTCCAGTATAGAAGAATTTATTCTTAAAGCTGTGGATATTCTTGCCAATTTAAGTGGATATCTTTCTCTGGGGGCGATTTCTTTTTATAAAAAGAAGATACTTTTTCGTGGCACACGCTTTATTTTTGAACAGCCGGAATTTGAAGATATTAAAAAAGCGAGAGATTTATTTTATCTTTTAGAGGTGAGAATAAATATTTTATATGAATTACTTTTTTCCTATTCGAATAAGCAGATCAGTATTCTTATTGGAGATGAGATTGGTGCTAAAGAAATAGCCGATTGTTCTTTGGTGATTTCGGGTCTTCAGACAAAAAATGTGGGAGCTTGTTTAGCTCTTTTAGGCCCCATAAGAATGGATTATGCTAAGGCAATTAGTTCTCTTTATACTGTAAGGAAGAAATTGGAAGAATTTATAGGAGGAAAAGATGAATAAAGAAAAAGAAAAGAATAAAGAGAATCACATAAATCAGGAAGTTGAAAAAACAGAAGAGTCAGAAAAGATAGATATGAAGAAATTTGAAGAGATTAAAAAGAAAGCTCAAGAATACAATTCTTTATGGGATAAATACTTAAGGGTATGTGCAGAGTTAGACAATGCACGCAAACGCTGGGAGAGAGAAAAAGAAGAAGTTATTAAATTTGCCAATTTCAAATTAATGAAAGAGATAATATCTTTTTTAGATAATTTAGAAAAGACTATTGAAGGAATGAAATTAACTTATAAAAATTTTTTGAGTCTTTTGTCTCAATTTGGTTTAAAAAGGATTGAAGCAAAAGGTAAAAAATTTGATCCTTATTATCATGAGATTGTGGGACAGAAAGAGATAGAAGAAGGTGAGGAGCATATAGTTCTTGAGGAGGTTCAGTCGGGTTATCTTTTAGAAGACAAAGTATTAAGGACTTCCAAGGTAATTGTGGGAGTAAAAAAGAACAAAAGCGATTCTACAGGAGGTGATAGAAATGGCTAAGATAATAGGAATTGATTTGGGAACTTCTAACTCTGCCTGTGCAGTTATGGAGGCAGGAAAACCGGTAATTATTCCTGCCGCTGAAGGAACAACAGTAGGGGGAGGGAAAGCCTTTCCTTCTTACGTTGCCTTTACTAAAGATGGTCAGCTTCTTGTAGGAGAACCTGCACGCCGGCAGGCAGCAATTAATCCTGAAGGAACAGTTACTGGATTCAAACGGAAGATGGGAACAACTTTTAAATATAAAATATTTGATAAAGAGTTTACTCCTCAGCAACTTTCTGCATTTGTTTTACAGAAGATAAAAAGAGATGCAGAGGCTTATTTAGGAGAGCCTGTTAATGAGGCGGTGATAACATGTCCGGCTTATTTTAATGATAACCAGAGACAGGCTACAAAGGATGCCGGTGAGATTGCCGGGTTTAAAGTATTGAGAATAATAAATGAGCCTACTGCAGCCTGTCTTGCTTATGGATTGGGAAAAGAGAAAGATAAAGAATATAAAATTATGGTTTTTGATTTTGGAGGAGGAACCTTAGATGTGACAATAATGGAGATGGCTTCAGGTGTATTTGAGGTTAAGGCAACTTCTGGTGATACACAGTTAGGTGGTCGGGATATGGATGAAGCATTAATGAATTATATTATTGAAGAATTTAAAAAGGATACAGGGATTGATTTAAGAAATGACCCTATGGCAATGCAGAGATTAAGAGAAGCGGCCGAGAAAGCAAAGATAGAGTTATCCTCAACAATAACAACAGAGATAAACCTTCCTTTTATTACTGCTGATGCCTCAGGTCCCAAACATTTAGTTATGACAATAACAAGAGCTAAGCTTGAAGAATTAGTTATGCCGATTGTAGAGAAAACAAAATATTCTATGGAACGTGCCTTAGAAGACGCAAAACTTAAGCCTTCCGATATTGATAAGATAATTATGGTGGGAGGTCCCACACGCATGCCCTGTGTGCAGAGGTTTGTTGAGAATTTTATTGGTAAAAAGATTGAGCGAGGAATAGATCCTATGGAATGTGTGGCAATGGGGGCAGCAATTCAGGCAGCGATAATAAAAGGAGAGGTAAAAGATATTTTACTTTTGGATGTTATTCCTCTCTCTTTAGGGATTGAGACTTTGGGAGGAGTATTTACCAAACTTATTGAGAGAAACACAACAATTCCTACAAGAAGATCGCAAATTTTTACTACCGCTGAGGATAATCAGACTGCAGTAACAATAAGAGTTCTTCAGGGAGAGCGCCCCATGGCTAATGATAATGTGGAGCTGGGAAGATTTGATCTTGTAGGTATTCCTCCTGCTCCTCGTGGAGTTCCAAAGATTGAGGTTACTTTTGATGTCGATGCTAATGGAATTCTTCATGTTTCTGCAAAAGATTTAGGAACAGGTAAAGAGCAATCAATAAGAATAACTGCTCCTCAAAAATTATCTAAGGAAGAGATTGATCGCATGATAAAGGAAGCTGAAATGTATGCAGAGGAGGATAAAAAAAGAAGAGAACTTGCTGAATTGAGAAATAAAGCAGATAATTTAGTTTATACAACTGAGAAGTCACTTAAAGATTTTGGAGGAAAAATTTCAGAGGCAGAACGTAAAAATATCGAGGAGAAACTGAATAATTTAAAAGAAATTTTAAAAAGAAGTGATGCTAAGAAGGAAGAAATTCAGAAAGCTATGGATGAGTTAACGCAAGCCTCTTATAAATTAGCTGAAGAGGTTTATAAGGCAAGTACAGAGAAACGTTCTCAGACGAGTGGTAGTTCACAGGAAAAAAAAGAAGAGAAAACAAAAGAGGGAGAGGTAATTGATGCTGATTATAAAGAAGAAGATAATAAATGATGATGGGTACAAAAAAAGATTATTATGAAATTTTAGGCGTCTCACGTGATGCTTCTTTAGAAGAGATAAAAAGAGCATATCGGGAGCTTGCTTTAAAGTATCATCCTGACAGAGTTCCTCCAGAGAAAAAAAAGGAGGCAGAAGAAAAATTTAAAGAGATTTCTGAAGCTTATGCGGTATTATCTGATCCTCAAAAACGCAAACTTTATGATATGTATGGACATGCAGGAATTGATTCTCGCTATACTACTGAGGATATTTTTAAAGGAGCTGACTTTTCCTCAGTATTTGAAGATTTAGCTGATTTTGGATTTGAAAGTATCTTTGAAGACTTATTTTCTGACTTTGGATTTGATTTCTTTGGGAAAAGAAGAAAAAGAAAAAAACGAGGAGAAGATATTCATCTTGAGATAAAACTTAACTTGGAGGAGGTAGCAAAAGGAGTTGAGAAAGAAATTAAATTCTTGCGCTGGCAAGCCTGTAAACTCTGTGGAGGCAGTGGCGCTCAGCCAGGTTCTAAGGAAATTATCTGCCCTTCTTGTCGGGGAAGAGGTATGATAAGCAGTGGTTTGGGATTTATTTCTTTTACCCAAACCTGTCCTCAATGTCAGGGAGAGGGAAAAATTATAGAGAAAGTTTGTTCTTCTTGTCGAGGGAAAAAGGTAACAAGAGAGGAAAGAAGAATAAAAGTAAAAATTCCTCAGGGTGTAGATACAGGTTCTGTAGTAAGAGTAAGAGGCGAGGGTAATTTTGGTGAGGCAGGATATGGAGATTTATATCTTCATATTAATGTTAGCAAACACCCTATTTTTGAACGAGAAGGAAATAACATTAAGTGTAAAGTAAGAATAAGTTTTATAAAAGCAATTTTGGGAGGAGATATTGAGGTTCCCACCCTTAACGGTAAAGCAAAGATGAGAATTCCTCAAGGAACACAACCAAATACTATTTTTCGTTTGAAAGGAAAAGGATTACCTGATTGGAGAACAAAAAGATTGGGCGATGAGTTTGTAGAGGTAATTGTTGAGATCCCCACACATTTATCAGCACGAGAAAAAGAGTTAGTTAAGGAATGGGCAAAACTGCGAGGAGAACTGTAAAGAGGAGGAGATTATGCCTACTTATGAGTATGAATGTTTAGATTGTAAAAGGAGATTTGAGGTATTTCAGAAAATTTCAGAAGAAAAGAAAGAGATTTGTCCCTATTGTGGAGGTAGAGTCAGGCGACTCATCAGTGCAGGAATTGGTTTAATTTTTAAAGGCTCTGGTTTCTATATTACAGATTATAAAAGAAAAGAACCATCTCAAACTAAAGAAAAGGAAGAGAAGAAAGATAATAAAAAAGATAATAAATGAATATAATCCAGCCTTTTAAGGGATGTTTCTATAATTCTAATTATCTTAAAGATTTAAAAAATTTAATTTGTCCTCCCTATGATGTGATAGATAAAGAAAGACAGAAGTTTTTTAAAAAAAAGTCAATTTACAACTTTTGCCATCTTCTTTTCGCTGAAAGGAATAAAAATTACAGAAAGATAAAAGAAAGATTTAAAAAGTGGTTTGAAGATAATATCTTTTTTCAGGATAAAGAGGAATTTTTTTATCTTTATGAACAATTATTTTTCTGGAAAGAAAAAAAATTTACCCGCACAGGTTTTTTTGCTTTATTGGATTTGAAAAAAAACAGAGTCTTTCCTCATGAATCTACATTAGATTCTCCTAAAAAAGATAGATTTAATGTTTTAAAAGAAGTTAAAGCGAATCTTGATCCTATTTTTTTAATCAGTCAGGAGAAAATAAATGTTTTAGAAGAAATTAAAAGAGTTTATCAGAGAAAACCTCCTTTTATAAATTTTCAGGATGAAGAAGG
>CAZBLX010000039.1:0-7676 GCA_964492865.1 uncultured Planctomycetia bacterium
TGTATTTTCAAGTAATTCCAGTGCTTTCTTTTTAAAAGTCTCTTCAATTTTTTCTCCTCCATCTTTATTATTT
Source organism: uncultured Planctomycetia bacterium (assembly GCA_964492865.1). Classification (GTDB taxonomy): domain Bacteria; phylum Omnitrophota; class Gorgyraeia; order Duberdicusellales; family 4484-171; genus CAZBLX01. The sequence goes on from CAZBLX010000039.1 coordinate 74, forward strand.
AAAAATCCTCTTAAAACCTCACCTATCTTTTCCAAATCTGCCTCTTTCTTTATTTCCTGCCTCCATCTTTCAATAAAATAAGGACGTAATCTTATAAATTCTTCTGTCTGTTGATAAAAAAATCTTTCTCCCTTAATCAAAGCCTTTCTTAATTTCTCAAAACTTATATCTACCTCTAAAAATTTGGAAGCTTGATTATTATTTATTCTCTCCAAAATCTCCTCAATTTCTTTACTTAAATTCTCCCTAAATTCTTTAATAGATTCCAAATCTGAAGAAGAAAAATTTTTCAAATACCAGCAGGCATAAGAGGCTGCTTTAGCATAATATAAAGGTTTAAATAATTCTATTATTTTTTCTTTTTTCTCTTCTGATTCTACTTGAGCATATGCTAACAAAACACTGTAATAAATCTTTGCCCAAAGTTGAGGAGAAAATTCAAATTTATAAAGACAGACTTCTTCCTGCATTCTTTCTACCAGTTCTTCTATCTTGCAATAGATACTTTCCTCCTCCTTATCAGTTAAACTTAAATCCTGCAGATGACGCATAAATATTCTTTTGTATTCTTCTCTGTAATTGTAAGGCTCATCTCTTCTAAACACCTCCCCAAATTCTTTAATCCTTCTGCACCAGTCAAAAGGAACAGGCTCAGGAATAACAGGATATACATCTTGAGGATTAGTTAAAGTAGGAATTATTATCTTATCTTCGCTAATTTCTGCCTCTATCCTTCCCACCTCCTCTTCTTTTTGATTCAACCAGTAATCTTGATATTCAATTACTCGGTCAAAAAATGCTTTTGTTACCTCAGAAAACATTCCTCCTTTCTGATAAATCTCTCCCAACTTCCCCTCACTGGGATTGTGCACCTTAACCGTATTGAAAGCCTCTCCTATATTTAGCCGGTTAATTATAGCCTGAATAGTTATGCAAATATCTATTCCATAAGTCATAGCATCAGAAATCATCGCCTCTATATTTTCAAGATAATCCTTCACAACTTTTGCTAATTTTGGTGAACCGGCAAACTCTCCTCCTATTCCTTGTCTTATCATTAAACCAAATATTGCCTTTATTCCCGGCAATATTATATTATTGGTTATTGTGCCATCTAAAGGATCCCTTAAATAATGAGACATCACATAATCTTTCCCTTCCAAAATAGGCATAAGTAACCATTTAATAGTCTTTGGTTGAAGACCAATAATAATTCCTTTCTCCTTCCAGGGCTGTGTAGGATAAAATCGGGTCTTTTCATTTTTTTCTAATCGCAACTGTCTTAAATCAGCATCTAAAAATATAAACGGCACTTCTAACTGAGCAATCAAATCAATTGCTGCTTTCATTCCCCACCCTTTTCCTTTATTAACTAATGCAAAACAATAACCTTCTATATTCTCTGAACTTATCTCCTCAAAAGTCTCCTGAGCAGCTTTAGAAGTTCTTCCTTCATTAACATTACTGTCATAAGGACCGCCTACCGCCAAAATCAACACTTTCTTCTCAGAGAAATATTCCCTTGCACCAAAAGCAGCTGCCTTTATTACACCTTTAATACTTTTTGCTTCTACTTTGTCTCCTTTGAAAGGAATAGCAACTACAAAATCTACTCTTTTATCTTTAATAAAAGATAAAGGTAAGACTAAATCATGATAATAAAGAACAATCTCCATTATCCGCCTTTTCATCCCCTCCTTTATATCTATCTCTTCCAGATACTTCTCTAATTTATATCTTTCCTCTAAAGCAGAAGAATCCTTCCACCACTCTCTACTCTCTACTTCTCTCCAGTATTCCTCCACTTTTCTTAATATCTCTTCCTTTTTATGCGAATATCCTTTTAATTTAAGGAATTCTGCAATCTTACCGAAAGCTTTCTCTCTACATTTTTCCTTTATCCCTCCATCTTCTGTTTGTTTAAAATAATTTATGTTTACTCTATAAATTCCTGTCTCTCTATCAGCAAAGGTAATCGGTATAATCACATCTTCATTATTTATTAATACCGCTCCATTCCAATACACTGTATGAGATACCTGTCCAATCTTTAAAGAAGATGGTATATTATTAAGAGAAATTACCCTTCTATTTTGGTAGGAAAAAAATTCATCTTCTCTTCTTTCTACCAATCCTGCCCATAAACTATAAATATATTTAAAATAAACTCTTTCTCCTTCTCTTCTAAAACTAACTTTTTTGCCATTTAACTCAATCCTTTCTATAGCCTCCTTCTCCCAATCTACTTTCATTTTTAATCTTTTAAATACTCCTTCCTGAACCTCAAAATTCCTAACTATGTAAGTAACTTTCCTCCATTGATTATCTTGAGGAACAATATCTAAATCCTTCTGCTTCCTTATATTGCGAGAATCATTATCATCCCAGCCTCCTTTATCCCTCCAGAAAACTGTCCCTTTAGAAATCGCCACTTTACAACCATCTCCTGCTTCCAAATGATAAACTTTTGCTTTTTCCTCTATCATCCTTCCTGAATGAAATAAATTAAGATAAAGATTGTCTCCTAAATCAATTAAAGGTGCTCCCACTCCTCCATAAGTCTCTCCATAAGGTGCATTAAGTAATGTGAAATTTAAATCGTTTTCTCCATAAAGAAAAGAATCAACCAAAGACTCTAAATCTTTTTTGGGATAAGAATAATCTATTCCCCTTTGATAATAAGAAGGCATTCCTTGAGGAACAGAAGAAGAGATATTTCTGGCAAAAAGATAAACTTTGTCCTGTGTCTTTAAAACATATATCCCTTTGATTTTTCCTTTTAAAATCGGTGATATTCTCTTAAAATTTTTCCATCTCTTATTTGAAAAATCATCCTTAGAAATAATTGCCAATGCAGGAAAATATCCTTTCTTGGTTAAACTGGTATAGCCAATTACTACAAAATCATCTACACAAGTTACTCTTGGATCCTCCACTCCTATTTCTTCCTTTTCTTTATCTGGCTTTAATATAATCTCTAACTTACCCTTTATCTTATTCTCTTTCCATAAATATTCTAATAATCCTATCCAGGAGATACCTTCTTTATTTACCAATCTGGGAAAAAGATAAATTTTATCCTCTCCCTTTATTGCTCCGAAATTAAACATCCACTTTATCTCTTTAGGTTTATTATTCAAAATCTTCAACAGTTCTGCATAAGCAAAGAAATCCTCTTTTCGTCCTTTTTTATAATCACCCCCATCTCCCTTTTTAAGAAACATCTGGGATTCTTTTCCTGATATCTTTAACATATCACTGATAGCGCATACTACTGTGGAATTGTAAAAATTTGAATAAAATTTTTTCAGAAATCCTTCTTGGCAAAGCTTTCCATTCTTCTTTATCCTTGACGAAAACCTCTCTCTCTTTAATAAGAAATCTATAAATTTTGTTTTCAATCTCTCCATAAAGAAGATATCCTTCAAAAGTCTCAATAATCTTTCTAACCTGTAAATCTCTAACTTTCCACATAATCCCACCTCCTTTCCATTTTCTTTTCCTCCATCAAAATTTTCTTCAGGTATAATTGGAAAAGAAATAAATCTTCCTTTTTTATCTAAAATTACCACTCCTGCAACACCAACATTTTCACAGCAGGCTTGTCTTATCATTCCTTCTAACTTATCCAACTTAAGATAAAGAGTTTTTGTAATTTTCTCTAATTCCTTTCTTATGAAAGAAAAATCCTTAGGAGAGAATTCCAATGTTATTATTGTTTTTCCTTCTTCTTTTATCTTAATTTTGCCTTTAAGGGAATGTGAAAGGTTATATAAATTAATAATTTCTTCTCCTGTAAAGAAAAAGAAGGCTCTCTCAAAAGAAGTTATTATCTTTTTTTCTCCATATATAGAGATGATAGAAACAGTAAAGGAATTGAAAGGATCAGGATATTTCATATATATCTTTGAAGAAGTATCAATCTTTGAGAAAGAGGTCATGATAGAATCACATATATCTAAATCTTCCTCAATTAAGGCTTCTTCTAATGCTTCTATTAGGTAAGGAATCGCTTCTTTAGAGCCTATCTCTCCTAATGCTTCTATAGCTGCTTTACGCACATATTTATGTTCATCTTTTAATGTTTCTATTAGGTAAGAGGTTGCTTCTTTAGAGCCTATTTTTCCCAATGCTTTTGCAGCTGCTTCACGTACTAATGCTTCTTTATCTTCAAGTGCTTCTTTTAGGTAAGAAATCGTTTCTTTAAAACCTAATTCTCCCAATGCTTCTGCAGCTGTCTTACGCACGTGCCAGTCTTCATCCTTTAATGCTTTTGTTAGAGGAAGAAGTGTTTCTTTAGAACCTATTTTCCCTAATACTTCTACAGCTGCTTTACGCACATACCAGGCTTTATCTTCTAATATTTCTTGCAAGTAAGAGAGTATTTCTTGAGAACCTCTTTGATCTTTATCAATTCGGGCTTGTGAAAAAATATCTCCTCCATCCTTTTGGTTTACTTCTAAATTATTCATAAAATCTCTCCAATGATAAGCAACTTTTACAATCTCTGGCCAGATCAAAATCATTTCTCCATCTTTTCTTATCTGATCACAGGCTTTTATTGCTATATTATTTAAATACTCCTTCTCTAAATCTTTCCTTACCGGAACCACAACTGCTTTTACTCCTTCGGGAGGCAATCTCTTTAATACTATCTCTCTTCCAGATTCAACGGTTAAAGGAAGATATGGTCTCCATTCCTCTTTATCTAACTCTATCACTCCTCTCTCTTCTAACAATTTCCATTCACTTTCTTCAGCCAAAATTCTCAATCCTGGTTTAGCTAACTTTATCTCTGGAATTACTCTACGCCAGTACAATTTATTATCTTTCAGTTCTATTAGATAAAAATAGTCCTCTTCTGTTGCAGGAGAGTAATCATCATCTAAGGTCAACTTTCCTCGTATGCATTTTTTAGGTAGATAACAGAAAAAGGTAGTAGCATATTGTATTAACACTAAATCCATATCTTTTACTTCTTGAGTTTGAGCCTTCACCAAAGGAGATTCCTTTTCTGCCCGCTGAATACCTAATTCTGAAGCTAACGCTGCTCTTCGTCTTCTTTCTTCCAATAAATCATTTCTTACTTTTCTATCTAACTTTAACTCTTTAGCCACTTCTATATAACTTTTACCCAAAATTCTAAATCTTTCCTCAAGACTTTTCAGACCAGTAAGTTTTTTATAATAACTATTTACAGCCTGCTCATAGAATTTACGTGCAATTCCTCCTACAATCTCAGTAAAATCTTGATAGGAAATCACATATTCTCTTTCCTTTATCTCTCTGATCTGACCTCCTCCCACAGGAGAATAACCCATACAGACTTTTCCCTCCAGCAAGGGTTTTACTACCCACAAAATGTAGGGAGGTTCCTCCAATCGTAAATCTCTTCCTATGGATGGAAAAGGATAAATATTTTCTAAAGCTGCTCTATTAAAAATTACATAACTATCAGCAACAAATCCTCCTACTCCTTCCAAAATAAAGGCTGCCTGATCAGTATGCTGTAAATTCTTATAAATCTTTTTTTTCATTTCTAAATACCTCATAAACTGAGCTAATCCTCCTGTATCTTGGTCTAAAATAAAAGGATAAGCAATATAGTAAATCTTTTCTTTCTCTTTTTTCTCCAATCTTTCTTTATCTGTTATCACTATAGCCTGAGTTCCTCTTAAATCTTTCTCCACTACTGGTAAATAGATATCTTCTACCTTCCTGCTTACTAAAGATGTAACCTTAATTGTATTTACTGGCAAAATTTGAGAAACATCCATATTTTCTTTAGTTAAACGAGGTCTTTTATAAACAAAATCACTCATTCTTACTGCATAGCGAGGTAAAGGTTCCATTAAAGATTGGTATCTTTGATGGGTGAGTCTAAATTCTTTATCAATATAAAGATTCTCCAAGGCAACTATTTCTCCCATAGCTTGAGGAATAAGACCTTTTCTTCCATCTTCAGAAAATCCAAAATAAATCTCTTCTAAATCATAAAGATTCTCTCTATTTTTTACCCAAATTTTATACAATTCTTCCTTACTAGCTATATCCACTCCCAATCTTTCTCCTACCCTCTCTATCAATTCTCTTATAAGTTTATTCTTTCTATCTAAACGTTTCTTGCGAATACTTTCTCTTTCCCTTTTTCTAAGCACATATGTCTCCGGAGGAGCATCATCATCAATATTCATGATAACTGATTCTCCTTTTCCGATTAATACAGTAAAATTACGCACTCCAGAAATATGGAAAAATACATTTCCTTCTAAATAACGCTTCAATTCTTCTAAAACAATCTCTCCATTTCTTAAAATACCGTTCTTCCTTAAAATTTGTTCTATATCTTCATTAAGTTTTCCTGTGCGTAATTTCTCTAAAAACTCTAAAGCAAGTTTTTCTGCTATTTGTTTATGATATTTTTCTCTATCCTCTCCTGTGATATGAACAATTTCTCTGCTATATTTAACTTTCAAATCTTCAATTGTTTCTCTGTTTATCTTTAAAATCTCCTGCCTTGAATCATCAATTACTACAATAGGTATTCTCCTGTTAAAAATCTTATGATTCTCTAATTCTGCCTCCAATTCTTTTCTTAATGCCCGTGGTCTATTCATAGTAGCTAAATAGATAGTCTCAAGCTTTGGGGGTTCTAATTCAATTATTCTCTGAGCAAAATCATTACCCCTCCAAATCTTCTCTTTCTTATCCCATCTTACGAATTCCTCCTCCAATATTTTCAACAAAACATTTTTTCCTAAATCTATTAAATCTTCTATATCCTTAAAGTAAGAGATCGGAAAGAGTAAATCATAAAATAAACCTTCCTTCTTCATCATATCTAAAATAATAAGATGTTCCAATCCCTGAGTGGTCTGTGCTATACCTAAACCTTGTTTTATCGCTTGTTTTTTAAGGATGTATTCATTGTAGATATAAAGTCTTTTATCAGGTAATTCTAAAACATTTATACTTACCCCTTCTATCTGTCTTAAACTCCAGAGTAACTCCTTAAGAAGTTTTATTTTTTTATCATCCCATCTGTTAATAATTGCTGCAGGTTTAATCTCAAAAATTACTTTTAAAATATCTCTATTTTTAACGATTTCTTTAATTATCTGGGCGTCTAAGTTTTGAGTTTCTATTCCTATCTTTAAAGCTCGGGCAATAGAAAAGATGTTATCTCTTACACGTATATATCTAATAACCTTTTCTTTTTCATTTACTTTTCTTCCTAATCTTTCTTCAACTGCTATCAATATCTCCTCTAAAGACTTATTTAAATTTCTGCTTAACCATTCTCTTTCTTTCTTTCCTAACATTGATAAAATATAACCCTGCTCTATTTTAGAAAGATTTCTTAAGAAAGCTATCTTATAAAGAGGAGTAATAATTTCAGGATAAAGATATTTCTCCTTTACTAATCGTGGAAGTATCTTTAAAAATTCTTCTACTTTAACATCCTCTTCTGCAAACTCTATAGGAATGAAAGCCTCACTAAAACGCGTCTTAGAATACTTCTTTACTTTCTCTGAAGTAAGAGTATTCTTTCCTCCATCCTTTATATTTTTCTTAACCAGTCTATTAATTCTTTTTCTCTTTT
>CAZBLX010000040.1:0-5839 GCA_964492865.1 uncultured Planctomycetia bacterium
AGTTTTTCACAAGCGGTCCTCCTATAAAAACAGTAGCAAGAAGTAGCCAGACAGGGCCAGCAACAACAATTATTACAGGTTTAGCTTCTGGATTTGAAAGTACAATTCTGCCTATCATTACGATTGCTTTATCTACATATATTGCTTATCATGTTGCTGGACTCTATGGGATTGCTATCTCCAGTGTGGGAATGCTTTCTACAATCGGAATTGTAATGTCTTGTGATTCTTACGGTCCTATAGCAGATAACGCGGGAGGGATTGCAGAAATGTCAGGCTGTCCTCCTCAGATAAGAAAGATTACAGATAAATTAGATGCTTTAGGAAATACAACTGCTGCTATTGGGAAAGGTTTTGCTATCGGTTCGGCAGCTTTAACTGCTTTAGCTTTATTTTCTGCCTATCAGAAGGTAGCCCAGATTAACCTGATAAATCTTTCCCATGCCCATACAGTAATTGGACTATTGTTAGGAGCACTTATGCCTTTTATTATTGCTTCTTTAACCCTGAAGGCTGTGGGACGTACAGCAAATAAAATGGTTATAGAAATTAGGCGTCAATTTAGAGAAATAGAAGGATTAAGAGAAGGAAAAGCAAAACCAGATACAGCCACTTGTATAGATATTGTAACTAAGGGAGCATTAAAAGAGATGATTGCCCCTGGCCTTTCAGCTTTAATTGCACCTTTATTTATAGGATTTTTTATGGGAAAAGAAGCTTTAGGAGGATTTCTTGCAGGAGCATTATCCTGTGGTGTTCTTTTAGGGATAATGATGACTAATGGGGGAGCAATTTGGGATAATGCGAAAAAATGGATTGAGGAGGGGAATTTGGGAGGGAAAAACACTCCCACACATCGGGCAGCAGTTGTAGGAGATACAGTTGGTGACCCTTTTAAGGATACTACCGGTCCTTCTATGAATATTCTTATCAAACTTATGGCAATTATCTCTTTAATCTGCGCCCCTTTACTTTAAAAGATAAAAGAAGTAGGAAAAACTTGCAATTGAGTGTTAAGTTGTTATAATATCCCTATTAAAGATGCCTCAATTAAGAAAAGATCCTATAATTGGTAGATGGGTAATAATTGCCACTGAACGCGCAAAGCGTCCTAAAGATTTTTCTTTTATTGACTCCTCCCCTCCTGAAAAAGAATGTCCTTTCTGTAGAGGGAAAGAACATCTAACGCCTCCAACAATTTATTCTTTACCAGATGAAAAAGGTAGCTGGCAAGTAAGGGTAATTTCCAGTAAAAATCCATTTTTAGAAGTAAATAAAGAATTTTGGAAGAAAGGAGAAGGTCCTTATGACCTTATGGCAGGTATCGGGAGTCACGAGGTAGTCATAGAAACTCCTCAACATATTGCCAACATGGCAGATTTGGAGGTAGAGAATATTCAGAAGGTATTTTGGGCATATAGAGAAAGAATAGAAGTACTCAAGAGAGATGATAAAATTAAATATGTGCTTGTCTTTAAGAATTATAAATGGGAAGCAGGAGGAGGAAGAGTAAAACATGCCCGTTCACAGATTATTGCTACGCCAGTAAATTTGAAAAGAGTTAAGGAAGAACTTGAGGGAGCAAAATTTTATTATGATTATCATGAAAGATGTATATTCTGTGATATGATTCAGCAAGAACTTAATGAGAGAAAAAGAGTAGTTTTAGAAGAGAATGGATTTGTAGCTTTTGTTCCTTTTGCTCCCCGTTTTCCTTTTGAGGTTTGGGTTTTGCCCAAGAGACACTCTCCTGATTTTTATAAAATAAGCTGGGAAGAGGCAAATTCGTTAGCTTCTGTAATAAAAAAAGTTTTGTTAAAAATTAAAAAGCTTCTGGGAGATCCTCCTTATAATTATGTGATTCATTCTGCTCCTTTTCGTCGGTTTTATCCTGGATACTGGTCAACAATTGAGGAGGATTTTCACTGGCATATAGAAATTACACCACGGCTTACTCAAGTTGCTGGATTTGAGTGGGGCACTGGTTTTTATATTTGTCCGATACTACCTGAGGAAGCAGCAAAATATTTAAGAGAACAAGAGGTGTAAATATGCCTCAGTTAAGAAAAGACCCTATTGTTGGCAGATGGGTAGTAGTGAATGTAGAAAATCCTTCACATCCTAAAGATTTTCATCTTACTCCTTTTGTTTATAAAGGAAATGAAAATTGCCCCTTCTGTTATGGAAATGAACATTTAACTCCACCTGAGATTCAGGTAATTGCTGACTGTGCACGTGCTCCTAATACTCCCGGATGGAAAGTAAGAGTAGTTCCTAACAAATACCCGGCATTAAGAATTGAAGGAGATTTGGATAAAAAAGGAGAAGGTATTTATGATATGTCTAATGGTATAGGGGCGCATGAAGTAATTATTGATACTCCTGAACATTTTAAAGGGATTGAGGAATTAGAGATGGAGGATATAAAAAATATAGTAAAGATGTATTGTATGCGCAGTCTGGATTTAAGAAAAGATAAACGTTTTAAGTATATTCTTATTTTTAAAAATGTAGGAGCACAGGCAGGTGCTTCCTTAGAGCATCCTCACTCTCAACTTATTGCTTTACCAATGATTCCTAAAAATGTAAAGGAAGAAATTAAAGGAGCAAAAAAATATTTTGAGTTTAGAGAAAGATGTGTATTTTGTGATATAATTGCTTATGAGAAAGAGGCAGGAGAACGTATAGTTTATGAGAATGAATTATTTTTAGCGTTTTGCCCTTTATCTTCACGATTCTCATTTGAGGTTTGGATAATTCCTAAGGAACATAAAGATGATTTTGCCACTATAAATGATTTAGAATTGGAAAAATTGGCTATTTCTTTAAAAGAAGTTCTTCGTAAATTAAAAAAAGTTTTAGGGGAGCATCCTTATAACTATATTATCCATACATCCCCAGTAAATACAGATGGTTATTTTTCTTATCATTGGCATATAGAGATCATGCCTAAGTTGACCAGAGTCGCTGGATTTGAATGGGGGAGTGGGTTTTATATTGTCTTTACTCCTCCAGAATTGGCTGCAGATTATTTAAGAAAAGTTTAAGAAAGGAGGAGAAATGGTAAAAGTAGGAATTAATGGTTTTGGGAGAATTGGACGGTTAGTTTTTAGGGCAGGATTTAAAAGAAAGGATATTGAATTTGTAGCGGTAAATGATTTGCCTGTGCCAACTGAAGTCTTAGCCCATCTTTTAAAATATGATTCTAACTATGGAGAATTGGATTGCCAGGTAAAGGCAGAAAAAGATGCTCTCATTGTAGATGGAAAGAAAATTAAAGTTTTTAGTCAAAAATCACCTGATTTAATTCCTTGGGAAGAATGTGGAGTAGATATTGTTGTAGAATCTACTGGTGTATTTAGAGAAAGAGAAAAGGCAGAACTTCATCTTAAAAGAGGAGTAAAAAAAGTTATAATTTCTGCTCCGGCAAAAGGTGAAGATATCACTATTGTTATGGGTGTAAACCATCAAAATTATGACCCTTCATCCCATAAAGTGATTTCTAACGCCTCTTGCACTACTAATTGTTTAGCTCCTATGGTTAAGGTTTTAGATGATAATTTAAAGATAAAGAAAGGTTTTATGACAACAATTCACTCTTATACTAATGACCAAAGAATATTAGATTTACCCCATAAAGATTTAAGAAGAGCAAGAGCTGCCGCTTTATCTATGATTCCCACAACCACAGGAGCTGCTAAAGCTATAGGAGTAGTACTTCCTCATCTTAAAGGAAAATTAGATGGGATTGCGGTAAGGGTTCCCACCCCTACTGTTTCTTTAACTGACCTTATAGTGGAAGTAGAAAAATCCACCACGGAAGAGGAAGTTAACAATTTATTTAAGGAAGCAAGCCAGACTTATTTGAAGGGTATATTAGACTATTGTGAAATTCCTTTAGTCTCACGTGATTTTGTGGAAAATTCTTATTCTTGTATAGTTGATGCTGGTTTTACAAAGGTAATTGAAGGTAATTTGGTAAAAGTTTTGGGATGGTATGATAATGAATGGGCATATTCAGTAAGAGTAGTAGATTTAATTGAGTTTATTGCTTCAAAAGGTTTATAAAGGAGGCAAAAATGGCTAAGGTTACAATAAAAGATTTGGATATAAAGGATAGAAAACTTTTGATACGTGTAGATTTTAATGTTCCTTTAAAAGAAGGCAGGATAACTGATGAGACAAGGATAAAGGAGGCACTTCCTACAATTGAATATGCCCTCAAGCAAGATGCAAAGAAGATCATTTTAATATCTCATTTAGGAAGACCTAAAGGAAAAGTAGTTGAAGAATTAAGAATGAATCCAGTAGCAGAAAAATTAAAAGAACTTTTAGGAACTCCAGTAAAGAAATTAGATGAATGTATAGGAGATAAAGTAAAGAAAGAGATAGAAGAAGCAGAAGAAAAAATAATTCTTCTTGAAAATGTAAGGTTTTATCCTGAAGAAGAAAAAGGAGATGAAGAATTTGCAAAAAAATTAGCGGGTTTAGCTGATATTTATATCAATGATGCTTTCGGAACCGCCCATCGTGCCCATGCCTCAACTACTCAAGTAGCTAAGTTTTTGCCTTCAGGAATTGGGTTTTTAATGGAGAAAGAAATTGAGTATTTAACTAAGGCTTTAAATCCACAAAAGCCTTATATAGTGATTTTGGGAGGAGCTAAAGTTTCTGATAAAATTGGGGTTATTAGTAATCTTATGGAGAAGGCAGATACAATTCTTATTGGTGGAGCTATGGCTTATACTTTTCTTAAGGCAAAAAATATTGAGGTAGGTAATTCTAAGGTAGAGAAAGATAAAGTTGATTTAGCAGGAAAGATTTTAAAAGAAGCCGAAGCCAAAAAAGTAGAAATAGTTTTGCCTCAAGATCATGTGATAGTAACCTCACTGGATACTCCTGAAACTAAAAAGATATCTGAAATTATTCCTTCTGGTTTTATGGGTGTGGATATAGGACCTAAAACAGTAAATGAGTTCAAGAGCAAACTTTCTTCAGCAAAAACAGTCTTATGGAACGGCCCTTTAGGTATATTTGAGAATCCTCATTATGCAGAAGGAACAAAAGAGATTGCTCTGTATTTGGCAGAACTGAATGCAGAAGTCATTGCTGGAGGGGGAGATACTGCTTCAGCAGCAGCTGAATTTGGAGTAAAAAATAAACTTTCTTGGGTTTCAACTGGAGGAGGAGCTTCCTTGGAATTTCTTGAAGGAAAAGAATTGCCTGCACTTTCCGTAATTCCTGATAAATAATCTTAATGATTTTATTATCTACCTTTATTCCTTTATTTATTGCTATTGATCCAGTGGGAGTATTGCCTATTTTTGTTTCTTTAACCGCTGATTTAGAAGAAAGAAAAAGAAAAAGTATAGTATGGGAGTCGATAATTGCCGGATTTCTTCTTGCGGTAGGTTTTTTGTTTTTAGGGAAAAGTTTTTTAAGAATTTTAGGTATTAAAAAGGAAGATTTTCTAATTGCTGGAGGAGTAATCCTTTTTATTTTAGGAGTATATGATTTAATTTTTCCTGAGAAAAGAAAAGGATTTGCTACCTCTTTAATAGAAGGAGTGGTTCCTTTGGGTGTTCCTTTACTTGTAGGTCCGGCAGTTTTGACAACCATTCTTCTTTTGGTAGATAACTATGGAATTTTGCTTACTTTCTTCTCGCTTACTTTGAATCTTCTACTTGCAGGAATTTTTCTTATAAAAAGCAGGTTTATAGTTAAGTTATTAGGAAGGAGAGGAATAAAAGTAATCTCTAAATTGATGAGTTTAATTCTTTCTGCTTTAGGAATTAGACTTATTAGAGAGGGATTATCTATTTTTCTAAAGTGATTTTTT
>CAZBLX010000040.1:5939-7659 GCA_964492865.1 uncultured Planctomycetia bacterium
TATATTTTTCTTAGTTTAGATAGTATCTGCCAGACTACGCTTTCTCCTTTTTTAAAAAATACCAAATCTCCAGGATTTAATTCTATCTTTTTATTTTTCTTTTTTACAATAGCTTTTCCTTTCAGGATATAACAGGCCTCATCTTCCTCATAAGTGTAATTAAATTTTGAAATATTTGCCTCCCAGATGCCTACAAAAAATTTATTCTCTGAAGTAAATATATCTTTTCCTTTTGCTTGAGGGTCTTTTTCTAAAATATCTTTTTTCTCAATAGGCATGGAGAAAAGTTTTAAATTTAAAATCTCCTTTTTAGAAAATTTCCTCATTTTAGTTAGAAATGAATAGAGAATATATCAACAAAAAATTATTTTCTAAAAAGTCCAAATTTTAAACTTTTTTAAAAATCAAAAATTATAAAATAGATTTTAATTCTTTAGAAGGTCTAAAAGCAATGGTTTTTTTTGCTGGAACCTGAATAGTCTCTCCCGTTTTAGGATTTCTTGCGGTCCTGGCTTTTCTTTCTTTAACTCTAAATGTTCCAAACCCTGCAATAGTTACTGCTTCGTTGTTTTTTAAAGAATTTTTAATCGCCTCCAGCAATGCTTCTACCGCCATTTGTGCTTCTTTTTTAGTAGAGGTTTTTTCTGCCACCTTAGCGATCAACTGTGCTTTATTCATCTTCACCTCCTCTGTTAAAATAAACAGTTGATATTAACAGTAAATTATTTTATAATCTAAGCCAAATGGTTGTCAAGTTTTTTTATAATTTTTTATGATTTTTTCAAATATTTTTAAAACTGATTATTTAATTATTACCTCTCGAGAGTGGAGATATATTCTTGAGAATAAGGAGAAAAAGGAATTTTTTATGAAAGTGAATTTTGGATTAAAAAAAGTGAGAGTGAAAATAGAAGATGAAAAGGTAGTTTTGGATGATAAATTTTACTTAAATTTTAAGGTAAAGATAAAAGAAGGGTTTTCTTATTTAGTTAAAAAAAGAGAGGTTTATCCTTGTGCTTTCTTTTCTCCCGATACCAATCGCTTTTATAAACTTGCTTCCACCTCTGACTGGCCAACAGTGATGATTAGCTCTACCCCTATGCATAAATTATCTTCTCCTTATAGAGATACTCTTTTAAAGATTAAATTATTAAAGCCTTACGGAATAGTATTGGATACCTGTATGGGATTGGGTTACACAGCAATTTTAGCTTCTCAGAGAGCAGAAAAAGTGATTACTTTTGAGGTGGATAAAAATATAGTTCTTTTGGCAAAAATTAATCCTGTATCCCGTCCACTTTTTAACAATCCCAAAATAAAGATTTATTTTAAAGATATTTCTGAATATATCAAAAAATTCTCTCAAGATACTTTTGATACAATAATTCATGATCCTCCTACTTTTAAATTAGCTCCCTCACTTTACTCAGAAGATTTTTACCAGAGACTTTTTTATGTATTAAAAAAAGGTGGACGTCTCTATCACTATCTTCCTTTATGGGGAATAAAACGGGGAAGATTTTTTCCGCAAAAAATAAAGGAGAGAGTAAAAAGAGCAGGTTTTAAAATTAAGATATATCTACCTGAAGAAGGACATCTTATATGCGTAAAATAGACTGGGAAAAGGAGAGAGAAAGATTAGATAGAGAGATAACTTTTTTTCACTTTAAAAAGGCAGAAAGAATAATAAAGAAAGCTTTAAAGAAAGCAAGAGAAGAAA
>CAZBLX010000041.1:0-7503 GCA_964492865.1 uncultured Planctomycetia bacterium
ATGGATTTGTGAATACTTTAAAAAGAATAATGAAAAAGTTTAATCCTTCTTATTTGGGAATTTGTTTTGATATCTCCAGAAAGACTTTTCGTCAGGCTAAATTTAAAGAATATAAAATCCAAAGACCTCCTACTCCTGATAAGTTAAAATTACAGATCCCTTTAATAAAAAAAATTATCAATTGTTTAGGAATAAAAATTATTGAGAAAGAGGGATGGGAGGCAGATGATTTGATTGCTTCTTTAGTAAAAAAAGCAGAGAAAGACAATATAGGAGTAATAATTGTAGGTTCAGATAAAGATATTTTTCAGCTTATTTATAAAGATAAAGTAATAGTTTATGAGCCTTTTAAGGATAAGTTTTATGATGAAGATAGTTTTTTGAAAGAATTTGGTATTTTACCTTCCCAGTTTGTGGATTATCTGAGTCTGGTGGGAGATACAGTAGATAACATTCCCGGAGCTAAAGGGATTGGAAAAACTCAGGCACTTAACTTGATAAAAAAATATGGCTCTGTAGAAGAAATTTATAAGAATTTGGAGAATTTAGATCTTTCTTTAAGAAGAATTTTGAAAGAGAATGAAGAAAATGTGTTTTTAAGTAAAGAGTTGATTAAATTAGATAGAATAGATCTACCAATTGATTGGCAAGATTTAAAAATAAAAGAGCCTGATTTTTTTTCCTTATACAGAATATTTAAAGATTTAGAGTTTAAATCTTTTCTTAAAGAAATTTCTCTTCCTTCTTTGAAAATAGATATAGAGATTAAGGAAGGTATCTTGCAGGAGACAAAAGAAAAAATTAAAAAAGATAAAATATGTTTTTTTTATATAGATAGTGAAGTTTATGTATGGAAAGATGCAATTTATAAAGTTTCAATTGAGGAGGTAAAGGATATTTTGGAAGATAAAGAGATTCAGAAAGTTTCTTATGATTTTAAAAGAATATTTAAAGAAAATAGAGTTTATTTGAATGGCTGTTTTTTTGATATAATGATTGCTGCTTATTTGGTTAATCCTTCTCTTCCTGATTACACCCTTATAGAACTGGTAAATCATTTTTTAAATATTTTTCCTCAAGAGATTGCTATAAATTTATACCCTTATTTTATCTATAAACTTTATCATCCTTTAGAAGAAAAATTAAAAGAATATCAATTGGAGGATTTCTTTTTTAAGGTAGAGATGCCGCTTGTAAAAGTATTGGCAGAGATGGAGAAGACTGGGATTAAAATAGATATAGAATTTTTAAAAAAGTTTTCTCAAGAGATAGAGAGGAAGATTTTTGAAATAAGTAAAGAGATTTTTAAAGTCACAGGAAGAACATTTAATCTTAACTCTCCTAAACAATTAAGTAAGATTCTTTTTGAAGAATTAAAAATTCCTCCTTTAAAAAGAGGCAAGAGAGGATTTTCTACGGATGAGGAAACTTTGCTTAAGCTTTCAGATAAGTATCCGGTTGCCCGACTGATTATAGAATATCGGCAGTTAAACAAATTGAAAAATACTTATATAGATAATTTCTTTAAAGAGATAAAAAAGGATAGAATTTTTACACATTTTGCTCAAACAGGAGCGCAGACCGGACGCATTATAAGTATTTCTCCCAATTTACAGAATCTACCTATTCAGCATCCTTTAGCAAAAAAGATAAGAAGGATGATAATCTCCTCATTTGAAGATGGATTTATATTATCTGCTGATTATTCTCAGATAGAGCTGCGAATTTTGGCTCATTTATCCGAAGATGAAAAATTGAAAGAAGCATTTAAAAAAGACTTAGATATTCATAAATTTACCGCTTCTTTGCTTTTTAATGTTCCCTTGGATAAAGTTAGCACTTCTCAGAGGGGATTAGCTAAAAAGATAAATTTCGGCATAATTTATGGAATGGGAGAGAATCGCTTGGCAAAAGAGGCAAATATTTCTCTTGATGAGGCAAGAAAATTTATTAAATATTATTTTTCTCGCTATCCGGGGATAAAAGAATATATAGAGAAAATGATTAAACAAGCAGAAGAGAAAGGTTTTGTGAGAACACTGGGAGGAAGAATCAGATTTTTAGAGAAAACACCTGCTGATCCTTCTTTGTTTGAGAGGCAAGCAATAAATACTCCTATTCAGGGGAGCGCAGCAGATTTAATAAAGATAGCGATGGTAAGAATATATGAAGAATTTCTGAAAAAAAATCTTTCCTCAAAAATGATTCTTCAGATACATGATGAATTACTTTTTGATGTAAAAAAAGAAGAGTTGGAAGTTGTAAAAGAAATTGTAAAAAAAGAGATGGAAAATACATTTAAACTGAAAGTTCCTCTTAAGGTAAATTTAAAAATAGGAAGAAACTGGCTGGAGGTAACGGAAAAGGAGGAGGAATGAAGATTGCATTTTTTTCCTCAGAAGTTTTTCCCTTTGCTAAAACTGGGGGATTAGCAGATGTATGTGGTTCTTTGCCAAAAAGTTTAGTTGAGGAAGGCTGTGAAGTTAAAATATTTATGCCTTTTTATAAAAATATAAAACCAGAAAAAATTTATGATGAATTTGCTGTTACTCATTTAACAGATAATTCAGAGGTAATATTTGTAAGAAATGATGAATATTTTTTTCGTGACTATCTTTATACAACTGAAAAAGGGGATTATCCTGATAATTTAGAAAGATTTTCTTTTTTTTGTAAAAAAATTTTTGATATAATTAAAAAGATTAATTTTTCTCCTCAGATTTTTCATGCTAATGACTGGCAGACATCTTTAGCAAATATTTACTTGAAAATTCTTTATAAAAATGATAAATTTTTTAAGGGAGTTAAATCGGTATTAACCATCCATAACCTTGCATATCAGGGGATATTTCCTAAGGAGAAATTTTCTCTGTTGGAGATTGATAAAAAATATTTTTCTCCTCAATATCTTGAGTTTTATGGAAAGATAAATCTTTTAAAAGGAGGAATTATATTTTCTGATATGGTTAATACTGTAAGTCCTACCTACAGCAGGCAGATTCAGACTAAGGAGTTTGGTTGTGGTTTGGAAGGGGTATTGAGAGAAAAAGGTTCTCGTCTCTGGGGAATTTTAAACGGGATAGATACAGAAGTGTGGGACCCACAGAAAGATAAGTTTATTTATAAAAAATATTCAAGATCTTCTTTAAAAGATAAATTTATAAATAAAAAAGAGCTTCAGAAAGAGTTAGGACTTAATGTAGGAGATGATTTTTTTCTTTTAGGCATTGTGACTCGTTTGGCAGAACAGAAAGGGATAGATATTTTAATAAAAGCATTAGATAAAATTTTGGATAAATATCAATTAGTGCTTTTAGGAACTGGAGACAGGCGCTATCATGAAGCTTTAGAGAAAAAAAGGAAAGGCAAAGAAAAAGTATTTTCTTTAAATTTAAAATTTGATGAAATTTTGGCTCATAAGATTTATGCAGGTTGTGATGCTTTTCTTCTTCCTTCCCGTTTTGAACCCTGTGGTCTTTCTCAGATGATTTCTTATCGGTATGGAACTCCTCCCATAGTTCATCATACAGGAGGGTTAAAAGATACAGTTAAGGATTATTCTGAAAGTGGAGGAGGGTTTGTATTTTCTGAATATCACCAATCTGCATTAATTGAAGCGATAAAAAAAGCAGAAAATGTTTTTAAAGATAAAGAGAAGTGGTTTAATCTTCTTAAAAAAATAATGGAATATGACTTTTCTTGGAGAAAAACAGCAAAAGAATATATAAAAATGTATAAAGAATGCCTATCTTTGGCTTAACTGGTGATTGGGGGAGCGGTAAGACAACTGTTCTTAAAATTTTGAGAAGAAAAGGAGCAGAAATTCTTTCCTTAGATGATTTGGTTCATTCAGCTTATAAAGATAAAAACTCCCCAATCTTTAAAAAAGTGAAGAGAGAATTTCCTCAAGTTGTAAAGGGAGAAAGGATTTCTTCTAAAAGATTAGGAAAAATTGTATTTGAGGATAAAAAGAAATTGGAAAGATTAGAAAAAATAGTTCATCCCTGGGTAATAAAAGAGTTAAAAAGATGGATAAAGAAAAGTAAGAGAGAAAAGATATATATTGCTGAAGTTCCTCTTCTTTTTGAGAAAAAGTTAGATAATATTTTTGATGCCATAATATTTGTATATACTCCGCGAAAAATTCTTATGGAAAGATTAAAAAGAAAGACAAATTTTCCATCCTTCTTAATCAGAAAAAGATTATCTTTATTTCTGCCTCCACAAAAAAAGAAAAGATTAAGTGATTTCATTTTAAGAAATGATTCCAATTTAGATTGTTTAAGAAAAAAAGTAGAGAAACTCTGGCGTATTCTTTCCCATTTTTCCAAGATAAGAAAACAAATTGTTCTGTAATTATGGCAAAAGAAAACATGAAAAATAACAAGAAAAATAATAATGATATTGAAGTGGAAGTAAGGAGGCCGGATATGGAGAGTTTAGATATCGGTGTTCTTAAAGAGATGAAAGTAACAGAGTTGAATAAGATTGCTAAGGAGCTGGAGATTAATGGTGTAAGTGGTTTAAAAAAACAAGATTTAATTTTTAAAATTTTGCAAGCCAAAGCAGAAAAAGAAGGCTTGATGTTTGGGGGAGGAGTGTTGGAGGTACTTCCTGAGGGGTTTGGTTTCTTACGGTCCCCCAATTATAATTATCTTCCCTCACCCGATGATATTTATGTTTCTCCCTCACAAATAAGAAAATTCTCTCTGCGCACCGGAGATACAGTAAGTGGACAGATTCGTCCTCCCAAAGAAAATGAGAAATATTTTGCTCTTCTTAAAGTAGAAGCAGTAAATTTTGAGGATCCAGAAAAAGCAAAACAAAGAGTTTTATTTGACAATCTCACTCCTATTTATCCTAAGGAAAGATTTATACTGGAAACAGAGCCTAATGAAATCTCTACACGCATTTTAGATTTACTCTGTCCTATTGGAAAAGGACAGAGGGGTTTAATTGTCGCTCCTCCTTATAGTGGTAAAACAGTGCTTTTGCAAAAAATTGCTAATGCGATAACAAAAAACTATCCTGATGTGATGCTTATAATTCTTCTTATTGATGAAAGACCAGAAGAGGTTACCGAGATGAAGCAGATGGTAAAAGGAGAGGTGATAAGTTCTACTTTTGATGAACCTGCACAGCGTCATGTGCAGGTAGCAGAGATAGTTTTGGAAAAGGCAAAAAGGCTTGTAGAGCATAAAAAAGATGTGGTGATTTTATTGGATAGTATTACACGTCTGGCAAGAGCTTATAATTTAGTGGAGCCTCATTCAGGAAGAATATTATCTGGAGGGATGGATTCTAATGCTTTACATAAGCCAAAAAGATTTTTTGGGACAGCAAGAGCACTTGAGGAAGGTGGATCTTTGACAATTATTGCAACTGCTTTAGTTGATACCGGGTCACGTATGGATGATGTTATTTTTGAAGAATTTAAAGGCACAGGAAATATGGAGATTACCCTAGACAGAAATATTTTTCAGAGAAGAATTTATCCTTCAATTGATATAAAAAGAACAAATACCCGCCGAGAGGAACTTCTACTTCATCCAGATGAATTACAAAGAATCTGGATGTTAAGGAAAGCTTTAAATGAGTTAAGTTCTATTGAGGCTTTGGAACTTTTAATTGAAAAGCTTTCTAAAACAAAAAATAATGTAGAATTTTTACTCACCTTAAATAAACAATTATGATATAATTTTAGCTAAAAATTTTCAGGAAGGAGGTGAAAGAAGATGAAGAAGGGGATTCATCCTCATTATGATTTTGCCATTATCAGCTGTGCTTGTGGTAATGTAATTCATACTCGCTCTACCAAAAAAAACATTAATGTGGAGATTTGCTCTAAGTGTCACCCGTTCTTTACAGGAAAACAGAAATTTGTGGATTCTGAAGGGAGAGTAGATAAGTTCTTGAAAAAATATGGAAAAAAGTAAGATAGATTTTGAAAGAATTAAAAAAGAGTATGAAGAGATATCTTTAAAGTTAGCCTCTCGTGATATCTTTAAGGATAGAAAAGAATATCAGAGATTGGCAAAAAGGTTCTCTTTTTTGGAAAAGCTTTGTAATTTGATTAAGGAGTATGAGAAGTTAGAGAAGGAAAAGAAAGATTTAGAAAGTATAATTAATAATTCTTCTTATGAAGAAGAAATGAAAAGATTAGCCTGTGAGGAGATAAAATCTGTAAAGGAAAAGATAGTAGAGATTGAAGAAGAAATAGAGAAAGAATTATTTCAAGATGAGGAGGAAGATAAAAATATCATTATGGAGATAAGAGCTGCTGCCGGGGGGGAAGAATCTGCTCTTTTTGCTGCTGACCTTTTTCGTATGTATTCTCGCTATATTGAGAGAAAAAATTGGAAATTAGAGATTTTAAATTCCCATCCTACAGAGCTGGGAGGATTTAAAGAAATAATTTTTGCGGTTAAAGGAAAGAATTGTTTTTCCTATTTAAAGTTTGAAAAGGGTGTACATCGGGTTCAAAGGGTCCCTGTTACTGAATCTGGAGGAAGAATTCATACCTCTACTGTTACAGTTGCAGTACTTATTGAGCCAGAGAAAACAGAACTGAATATTAATCCTGACGATTTAAAGATTGAGACCTTTCGTGCCTCCGGCCATGGCGGGCAACATGTTAATCGTACAGATTCTGCAGTTAGAATAACACATATTCCTACAGGAATTGTAGTGAGCTGTCAGGATGAACGTTCTCAGATTAAGAATCGGGAGAAAGCAATGAGGGTTTTGAAAGCCCGACTTTTGGAGAGGATGCAGAAAGAGAAAGAAGAGAAGATTTCAAAAGAGAGAAAGACTCAAATTGGCACAGGAGAACGCAGTGAAAAAATAAGAACTTATAATTTTCCTGAAAGAAGAGTTACTGACCATCGGATAAATTTAACTATCTATCGTTTAGAGGAGGTGATGGAGGGAAATTTAGATTTAATTTTGGAGGAGTTACGTAGAGAGGAAAAGAGACGCCTTTATGAAGCTGAAGGATTGGATAAAGAAAAATAAAGATTATTTTACAGAATGTGACTTACGTTATCTTTTGAAAAATACATTTTTAAAAGACTACATATTTCTTTATTTAGAGGATTATAGATTATCTCAAGAAAAACTTGATTATTTAGAGAAGATAAAAAAATTGTATCTGAAAGGTTACCCTTTAGCTTATCTTCTTAAAAAAGAAGACTTTTTAGGGTTAGAGTTTAAGATAAATTCCTCAGTATTTGTCCCCCGTCAGGAAACAGAGGTTATAGTAGAGGAAGCAATTCAAATTATCAGGAAGGAAAATTTAAAAAAAATTTTAGATTTAGGTTGTGGTTGTGGAAATATAGGAATATGTATAAAAAAAAGAGTTCCTCATATAGAGATATTCTTTTCTGATATAAATCTTTCTGCTTTAAAGATAACCTCCCTTAATTTAAATATTCATAATTTAAAAGGAGTTCTTATCAATTGTGATTTATTTGAAGGATTTAAAAAAAATGTATTTGATCTTAT
>CAZBLX010000042.1:0-1096 GCA_964492865.1 uncultured Planctomycetia bacterium
GAATTTAAAAAAAGACCCCACTTTGTTCTCTAGAAGTATTTTAACCACAGATACTTTTCCTAAAAAAATTCATCTTAATTTAGATTTAGGTAAAAAGAAAGTTAATCTTTTAGGTATCGCTAAAGGAGCAGGAATGATTTATCCACACTTAGCCACAATGCTTGCTTTTATTCTTACTGATGCAAAGATAGAGAAAAAATTGTTTAGAGGTATTTCTCAGAAAGCAGTAGAGGAAAGTTTTAATAAAATTTTTGTTGATGGATGCACAAGCACCAATGATAGTGTATTTTTTCTTTCTTCTTTAAAAGGAGAAGAGATTAAAAATAAAAAAGAGATTAAAAAGTTTTCTCAAGCTTTAATTGAAGTTTGCCAGAATTTAGCTAAAATGATAGTAAAAGATGGAGAAGGAGCAACTAAATTTGTTAATTTAAAGATAGAGGAGGCAAAGACGGAGAAGGAGGCAAAAAAAGCATTTTGGGCAATTTCTAACTCAGTTCTTTTTCGTTCTTCTTTATATGGAGGTATTCCTAATTGGGGAAGAATTGTAGCTAGTCTGGGACAGGTAGGGATAAAATTAGAGGAGGAAAGATTTAAAGTAGAAAGCAGTGATCTTAGAAAGAAAGAGATTGAAATTAAAGTTAAATTGGGAAGAGGAAAAAGTTTTTATCAGGGATGGTGCTGTGATATTACTCCTAATTACGTTAAAATAAATTCAAAATAAGATGGAAGAGGCAATAAAAAAAGCTGATGTTTTAATTGAGGCTTTACCTTACATAAAAAAGTTTCATAAGAAATTAATCGTTATAAAATATGGTGGCTCAATTTTAGGAGAGGAGAGAGTAAGAAAATCAGTTCTTGAGGATATCGCTTTCTTAAGATATACAGGGATAAGACCTATTCTTGTTCATGGAGGAGGGCCTCAAATCAGTGAGAGGCTTAAAGAGTTAAAAGTTCCCTCTCAATTTGTAGAAGGAATGAGAGTTACCGATAGTTTTACCTTAAGGATTGTTGAGGAGGAACTTAATAAATTAAATGATTTAATTGTAAAAGAGATATCTTCCCATGGGATAAAAGCAATAGGATTTAAAAGAGAAGA
>CAZBLX010000042.1:1196-7300 GCA_964492865.1 uncultured Planctomycetia bacterium
TTGAAATAATCACAATGAAGAATTCTTTTCATGGAAGAACATTTGCCAGTTTATCAGCAACAGGTCAGAAAAAATATAAACTCCCTTTTCGCCCATTACTTCCTAAATTCCGGGAGGCAAAATTTAATGATTTTGAAAGTTTAAAGAAAAATTTTAATAAAAAAACTGTAGGAATAATTATAGAATTGATTCAGGGGGAGGGAGGGATAAATGTAGCCGAAAAAAAATATATTAAAGATTTATATAATTTTTGTAAAGAGAATGACTTGCTTTTAATTGTTGATGAGATACAGACAGGTATGGG
This sequence comes from uncultured Planctomycetia bacterium, assembly GCA_964492865.1. Classification (GTDB taxonomy): domain Bacteria; phylum Omnitrophota; class Gorgyraeia; order Duberdicusellales; family 4484-171; genus CAZBLX01. The sequence goes on from CAZBLX010000042.1 coordinate 1,501, forward strand.
AAGAACTGGGAAACTTTTCTGCTACCAGCATTATGGAATAAAACCAGATATTATGCTTCTTTCAAAAGGTTTAGGAGCCGGTTTTCCAATTTCAGCTGTCCTTATAAGAGAAGATATTGCTGGATTGATGAAGCCAGGGCTTCATGCTTCTACATTCGGAGGAAATCCTTTAGCTACACATGTTGCTTTGGAAGTTTTGAAAGTGATTGAAGAAGAGAATATTCTTTTGAATGTGAAAAAAATGAGTAAATATCTTTTTAAAAAACTCTTTAATTTTAAAGAAAGATTTAAAGTGATAAAAAATATAGAAGGTATGGGATTAATGATTGGGATTAAACTTAAAAAAGAAGCATATCCCTTCTTTTTGTCTGCTTTAAGAAGAAGATTAATTATTAATGCTACACATGAAAATGTTTTAAGGATTATGCCTGCGCTTAATGTAAAAAAAGAAGAGATTGATTTGGGTTTAAAGATTTTGGAGGAAGTTTTTAAAGAGGGATGCTGAAACACTTTATCTCTTTAAAATATTTTTCTAAAAAAAAGCTAATTTCTCTTATAAAACTTACTGCAGAGATTAAAAAGAATCCTCAAAAGTTTAAAAATAAATTAAAAGGAAAAAAAATTGGGATTTTATTTGAAAAACCATCTTTAAGGACAAAGACAGCTTTTTATATAGGAAGTTATGAACTGGGAGCATTTCCCATTTATTTTTCTCCTTTTGAGGTGAATTTAGGGAAAAGAGAAAGCATCTCTGATGTGGCAAAGACTTTATCAAGATTTTTAGATTGTGTAGTTCTGCGCACATTTTCTCATAAAACACTTTTGGAATTTTCTTATGTTTCTTCAATCCCAGTAGTGAATGGTTTAACGGATTTACTCCATCCTTCTCAAGTATTGGGGGATATTTTTACTCTTCATGAGTTGAAAAAAGATTTAAAAAAGATAAACTTTGTCTATATTGGAGATGGCAATAATGTCTCTCATTCCCTTATTTATGCCTTCTCTATTCTGGGAGGAAAAATAACAGTTGCCACACCAAAAAAATATTCTCCAGATTCAGCAATTGTTGAGGAAGCAAAAAATTTCTCCAAGATAAGTGGAGCAAAGATTGATTTAGTCAATGATCCTTTTCTGGCAGCAAAAGATGCTGATGTTATTTATACTGATGTTTGGGTATCCATGGGGAAAGAAAAAGAAAAAGAGGAAAGAATTAAAGTATTTAGAAAATTCCAGGTTAATGAGGAGATTTTAAAACTGGCAAAAAAGAATTGTTTGATTATGCATTGTCTTCCTGCTCACAGAGAAGAAGAGATAACAAGTTCAGTTTTGGATAGTAAAAATTCTGTAGTATTCTTACAGGCAGAAAATAGATTATATTCAGCAAAGGCAATTTTGGTATATCTTTTATCAAAATGAAAGAAAAAGTAGTTTTAGCTTATTCAGGAGGATTGGATACTACTTGCTGTATCAGGTGGCTCCATGATAAAGGATTTAGGGTAATTTGTTTTTCTGCAGATTTAGGCAGTGAATTTTCTCCTTCTGATTTAAAAAATAGGGCAATTAAGGCAGGAGCAGAAAAGATTTATATAAAAGATTTAAAAGAAGAATTTGCTCAAGAATACATTCTTTCCTCTCTTAAAGCAGGTGCTTTATATGAGGGAAAATATGTTTTATCTACTGCTTTAGGACGACCTTTAATTGCAAAATATCTGGTTGAGATTGCCAAAAAAGAGAAAGCAGAATTTGTTGCTCATGGGTGTACCCATAAAGGAAATGATCAGATTCGTTTTGAGACAAGTATAAAAATTTTAGCCCCCGATTTAAAGATAATTGCTCCTTTAAGAGAATGGAATTTAAAAAGCAGGGAGGATGAAGTTGAATATGCAAAAAGAAATAAATTGCCTGTAAAAGCAAGTAAAGAGAAAATTTACAGTATTGATAAAAATATTTGGGGAGCATCTATTGAGGCAGGTATTTTGGAGGATATAGAGAAAGAAGTTCCTCAAGATTCTTATTTTTTTATCAAATCTCCAAAAGAGGTCCAGGATAAAGAAGTTAATGTAGAAATAGAGTTTGAGAAAGGCGTGCCAATAAAGATTAATGGAAGAAGAAAAAGTTTTTTAAAGATAATTAATTATTTGAATAAGATAGGAAAAGATGCAGGTATAGGAAGAACGGATTTAATTGAGGATAGAGTTGTGGGGATAAAATCACGGGAAATTTATGAGGCACCTGCAGCCTGGATTTTACATACCGCACATAAAGAGTTAGAACATCTAACTTTGGATAGAGAGGTTTTATTTTTTAAAGAGATAGTTTCTTTAAAATATGCTCAATTGATTTATCAGGGATTATGGTTTTCTCAACTTAAGAAGGCTTTAGATGCATTTGTGGAGGAGACGCAAAAGCATGTTACAGGCAAAATCACTCTAAAACTTTATAAAGGAAATATTATTATTACAAAAAGAAAATCCCCTCATTCCTTATATAAAAAAACCTTTGCCACCTATGGAAGAGAAGATATATTAAAAAAAGAGTGGGCTGAAGGCTTTATAAATCTTTTCTCTCTACCCTTTCGTTATTAATTAAGCCTACTTATTATCTAAAAGTTGAATTAAATTTAAGGTTAAAGTAAAATAATCAAAATGAGAAAAAAGATGAATATAGTTTTGGATGCAAATATTTTTATAAATCCTTCCTCTTTTTCTTATTTTGGTAAGACAAAAGAGGAAGCGTTAGATAATTTTTTAGAAAAAATAGAGAAAAAGAAAGAAATTAACTGTTTCATGCCTCCCTCGGTTTATAAAGAGTTAGAAAATTTTGTTAATTTAGAGAAGATTTCTTTAAAACGATTATTATTAATTAATAAAAAGCCACCTTCTCAATATGAAATACCGGTTCCAGCTATATTTATTTATGAATTCATTGAAGATATGCGGGGACGTATAAATAAGGGGTTAAGAATTGCAGAAAAATTTACACGCCAGCCTAAGGAAGGGAAGAAAATAGATGAGTTGATAAAAACATTAAGAAATGAATATCGACAGGCTCTGCGGGAAGGAATAATTGATAGTAAAGAAGATTTTGATTTATTACTTTTAAGTAAAGAGATAAAAGGAATGCTTGCTACATCTGATAAAGGACTTATAAAATGGGCATCTAAACTGGGAATAAGCTGTATTTTACCTAAAGAGTTAAAAGGATTGATAGAGTAATTTTATTTAGAAAGAGAAGTAAGAATCTCTTTTATAATATCCTCTAACGTAACAATTCCTAAAATCTTTTTCCCTTTCATTACCACAGCAATATTCTCTTTTTTATTTTTAAGTAGACTAAATACCTCATATAATTTTTGGCTTGCTCCTACAATACTTATTGGTCGAATAAGTTGCCTCCAGTCTTTCTCTTCCTGATAAAAAAGATCAAAAATATTTAAATATCCTATAATTTTCTGTTGAGCCAGCACCGGAAATCTTGTAAATTTAAATTTCTGTATTTTTTCTTTTATTTTTTCTAAAGGCTCGGAGTAATCAAGAGTTGATACTTTTTTAAGAGGAACGCAGATATCTTTAACTTTTTTTTGCACAAAATCAAAAATATCTTCAATCGCTTCCTTTTCTCCTTTCTCCAACCCTCCCTCTTTTACTACCTCCGCAATTAATGCTTTTATCTCTTCCTTAACAGTAAAAAGAGGTTTTTTCTTTTTCTTTTTTAAAAATATCCCAGTAAATAAAGAAGTAATTTTTTCCACACTAACCACTAAGGGATAAAAAAGTTTCTCCCAAAATTTAAAAAGATGTGCTATTTTAATGGCTAAATCCTCCTGATAATAACGGGCAATATTTTTAGGAAAAAGTTCAGCAAAAATAACTACCAGAGGAGTAAAAAGAAAAGTTACCCATAAATTGCTATTTTTTATTCCTACTTCAATTAAGAAGTAAGTAATCAAAGTAGTGCTTATTATCATAGAAAGATTAGTCCCCACAAGAATGGTAGAGAAATATCTTTCCGGAATAGCTAAAATTTTCTCTAAGATATAAGCTTTTTTATCTTTCTCTTTTTTCTTCTGAAGACGTAAAAAGTCTGTGGAGACAAAAGCAATTTCACTGGCACAAAAAAAACCTTGAAGAAAAAGGAAAAAGATTGTTCCCAACAAATACAAATAAATCATCTTTTTATTTTTAAAATAACACTTACAATTCTTTTTGGAGTAGCTCTTTCAATTATAAACTCCAAATTAGAAAAATTAATTTTTTCTTTATCGTGGGGGATTCTTTCTAATTGTGAAAGAATTAAACCGGCTATTGTATCTTCTTCTTGAGGAAGACTAAGTCCTAATTGTAGATTCAGTGTTTTGATAGGAGTTTTTCCTGCTACACGAAATGTATTTTTATCTATTTTTTCTATCATTTTAAAAGGTATCTCATATTCATCATAAATCTCGCCAAAAATTTCTTCTTCTATATCTTCAAGGGTTAAAATTCCTGAGGTTCCTCCATACTCATCAAGAACAATAGCAACCTGCTTGTTTGTCTTTAAAAATATTTTCAATAAATCGCCAATCTTTTTACTTTCAGGAACAAATAAAGGATTTCTTAAAAAAATATGCCAATCAAGATTTTTATTAAGAAATATATCCTTAGCATAAATAATCCCTACAATGTTATCTAAGGACTCTTTATATACTGGAAATTTTGAATGTTTACTCTCCTTTAAAAATTTAATTACTTTCTCCTTGCTCCATGACCATTCTAATGCCTTTACCTCAATACGTGGAGTCATGATTTCACTTACGCGCGTATCTTTAAATTCCAATACAGAATTGATGAGGTCTTTTTCTGCTTCGGTAAGTATCCCTCTTTTTTCTCCTAATTCTATTGCTTCTTTTATCTCTTCTTCGTTCAAGATGCTTCTTTTTTTAAAAAATCTTTTAGAAATTACATCAATAAATATCTGAATTATTTTTATTAGAGGATAAAAGATCTTTCCTATAAAAGGAAGTATATTTGCTCCAATTAAAGAGATTTTTTCCTGATTATAAATAGCTATGGTTTTTGGAAAAATTTCTCCTAAAAAAAGAACAAGTGTTAAGGAAAGAAAAATGGAAAAAATTATTCCTATTTTATGCCAGACTATTACTGAGCTTAAAGTAATTAAAGATGTCAGCCCTATATTTACTAATGTATTTCCTAAAACAATAGTAGAGAGATAAAAGCTGGGATTTTTATAAATAAGATTTAATCTTTTTGCTGAAGGATTTCTTTCTTTAAGCCTGCGAAAAGCAGGTTTACTTAAAGAAAAAATAGCTACCTCTGTGGCAGAAAAAAATGCAGAAAGAATAAGAAGAATGAAGATGAGAAAGAAATTGATAGTTATCATCGAATGGAAAAGATTCAGTTAGGATTTTTTAGGTTTTATCACTTCATCTACAGGAAGCAAAGCAATAATTCCCATACCTGTTTGAGTAAAATCAATTTTTTCTTCCTCAAGCAATCTTTTAAACTCTTTTAAATTCTCCTCTTTTTCTACTACTGCAAAAATAGTACGATTGGCTGATCTTTTTTCTCCCATCAGTTGTCTTAATCCTGCAAATATAGGAACTTCATATGCTAAAAAATGTCCCAAACCTTCACTGTTTAAAATTGTAGCTCCAGTTATTCCTGCTTCTATCATTAAAGAAAGAACTTTTTCTAAATAATCCTCTCGATTAAGCACAATAATTAAAAGTTGCATTTTTACCTCCTTTTTATCTTACCTTAATCTCCCCTGCTTTTTCAAGAGAAATTTTTGTCATAAGGGG
>CAZBLX010000043.1:0-7178 GCA_964492865.1 uncultured Planctomycetia bacterium
TTGACCTTAAAATCTGTAGTTTCTGCAATCAAGATTTTTACTCCTGGCGCAGAGAGAAAACACAGAGGCGAATTTTTTCTTTTATTGTCCAACTATGATAAATTTTTTCCAATTTTTTCTTGACAAAAAGAGTAGATATAGTATCATTTTTATTCGTCAGAATTGATTGTTTCTAAAAAATTTTATTTTTGCCTGGATAGCTCAGTGGTAGAGCACCTCCTTGGTAAGGAGGTGGTCGTGGGTTCAATTCCCACTCCAGGCTAAAATGGAAGCTTCTTGCCAACGGCAAGAAGCTAAAAAGTTGGAAGAAAGTTAAAAGAGGGGGAGTGGGTTTTTTTACTCTTTTGAAGTAAAGGAAATCTAATTAAGATGAGAGAACTCATCGCATTAGAGTGTAGTGTTTGTAAAAGAAGAAATTACTATACTACAAAAAATAAAAGAAAACATAGAGAAAAATTTGTGATTAATAAATTTTGTAAATTTTGTCGCAAACATACAGAGCATAAAGAGACAAAGCCATGAATATCAGGCCTGTAGCTCAATTGGCTAGAGCACTGGTCTCCAAAACCAGGGGTTGGGCGTTCGAGTCGCCCCAGGCCTGGGTAAGGAGTTAGAAGATGTTTAAAAAAATTAAAAAATTTCCTCAATTTTTGAAAGAAGTGAAAGCAGAGCTTAAAAAAGTAAATTGGTCAACGAAAGAAGAATTATTTACAGCAACGATAATGGTGATTATTGTTACTGCATTTTTGACTCTTTATGTTTTTGGGGTTGATTCTGTTTTTACTAAATTAGTGAGGTATCTTTTAAGATAATGAAAAGGTGGTATATAGTTCATACTTTAAGTGGTGCGGAAGAGAAAGCAAAAGCGAATTTAGAGGCAAGGATAAAAGCTTTTGGTATGCAGGAACTTATTGACGAAATTATTGTTCCTAAGGAGCAGGTTACAGAAGTTAGATTAGGTAAACGCAGAGTTTCAGAGAGAAAATTTCTTCCCGGATATATTTTAATTCATATGGAGATGAATGATGAGACCTGGCTTTTTGTAAAAAAAACTCCGGGAATTGCCTCTTTCATTGGACCCAAAAGAAGACCAACACCAATTCCTGAGGAGGAAATTGAAAAGATTTTAAAGAAAGCAGAAGAAAGCAAAGTGAAACCAGCTCCTAAGGTAAGTTTTGAGAAAGGAGAAAGCGTAAGGGTTGTGGAAGGCCCTTTTATTAATTTTACTGGAGTAGTTGAAGAGGTAAATGCAGAAAAAGGCAAACTGAAAGTAAGCATATCAATATTTGGAAGAACTACACCTGTAGAGTTAGAATTTTGGCAAGTAGAAAAGATTTAATAAGATGGCAAAGAAAAAAAAGGAAAAACCGGTGGCTCAGATAAAGCTTCAGATTCCTGCAGGAAGTGCAAATCCGGCGCCTCCTGTAGGACCTGCTTTAGGTCAACATGGGGTAAATATTATGCAGTTTTGTAAAGCTTTTAATGATGCAACAAAAGGAAAAGAAGGGTTAATTTTGCCTGTAGTGATAAATGTTTATAAAGATAGATCTTTTGATTTTGTGATTAAAAGCCCCCCCGCATCAGTTTTGCTTAAAAGAGCAGCAAACTTAGCTAAGGCAAGTTCACAAGCAGGAAAAGAGATAATTGCACAGGTAACAAAAAAACAGGTAATTGAGATTGCTAAACAGAAATTAGCAGATTTAAATACCTCTGATTTGGAAAAGGCAATTAAAATAATTGAAGGTACGGCTCGTTCCTGTGGAATAAAGGTGGTTGAGGATGAAGAGAAGTAAAAGATATCAGGAAGCTGTTAAATTGGTAGATAAAAATAAAGTTTATACAATAGAAGAGGCTTTAGAAGTTTTAAAAAAAATGCCTCATCCTAAATTTGATGAGACAGTGGAGATTTCTTGCAAACTCAATGTGGATCCCAGAAAAAGTGATCAGATGGTAAGAGGTTCGGTGAGTTTACCTCATGGGACAGGGAAAAAAGTAAAAGTTTTGGTATTTTGTGAGCCAGAAAAAGAAAAAGAGGCAAAAGAGGCAGGTGCTGATTTTGTAGGAGGTCAGGATTTGATTGATAAGATTCAGAAAGAAAACTGGCTTGATTTTGATTATTGTATCTCTACTCCCACGATGATGAAATTGGTAAGTAGGTTGGGAAGGATTTTAGGACCGCGGGGTCTTATGCCTTCACCAAAAACAGGAACAGTTACAAATAATCTTGTTCAGGCAATTAAGGAAGCTAAACAGGGAAAAGTAGATTTTCGTATGGATAAAACAGGTTGTATTCATGCCGGGGTTGGTAAAATTTCTTTTCCTTTAGAGCATTTAAAAGAAAATATTAAAGTATTTTTGGATACCCTTAATAGCTTAAGACCTCAGGCAGTAAAAGGAGAATTCATAAGGTCAATTTATTTATCTTTAACAATGAGCCCAGCTTTAAAAATAAGTGTATAGAGATGAAAGAAAGAATTGGTTTAGTTATTCGTAAAAAAATAGTAGAGGAGATAAAAGAAAGATTGAATTCTGCACAAGCTTATGTATTTGTAGGTTTTTCTAAACTTAAAGCACAGCAACTTAATACATTAAGAGATAATTTAAAAAAAGAGAATTCTCTAATGCGTATTTTTAAAAATTCTCTTATAAGAAGAGCATTTTCTGATTTGGGAAAGGAATTAGATAATTCTTTTGTTGAAGGACCCACAGGGATTGTATTTGTTTATGAGGATATAGTAAAAGTGTGCAAGCTTTTAGTAGATTTTTCTAAGGAGAGCGAGGAAGCTTTTTATTTAAAAGGAGGATTTTTAGAAGAAAAAAAATTAAATAAGGAGGAACTTTTAGAATTAGCAAAACTGCCTCCTTATGAGATTCTTTTGGGAAAAACTTTGAATGCTTTCTGTGCACCTTTGACAGGGTTTTTAAATAGTTTAAATCAAATAATTTTAAAATTTGTGTGGCTGGTGGAGGAGATAAAGAAAAAGAAGGAGGAGAGAGATGTCGCGAGTTGACGATGTTTTAAAAATTTTGGAGGAGATGACGGTTTTAGAATTATCAGAGTTAGTTAAAAAATGTGAGGAGAAATTTGGAGTTAAAGCTCAGGCTCCTGTTGTAGCAGGTGTTGCTCCTCAGGCTCAGGCAGCTGGAGGAGAGGAAGAAGAAAAAACATCTTTTACAGTAGTGCTTAAATCTGCAGGAGCAAATAAAATTGCTGTGATTAAAGAGGTGAGGGCAATTACAGATTTAGGATTAAAAGAAGCAAAAGAATTGGTAGATTCTGCCCCTAAGCCAGTTAAGGAAAATGTTTCTAAAGAGGAAGCAGAGGATATAAAGAAGCGCCTTGAAGCAGCAGGAGCAGCAGTAGAAATAAAATAATTTTAAAAAAATAACAAGGAGAAGGAATGAAGTGGGTAAAAAGAATTTGTTTTAAAAAGAAAAAAGAGATACCCATGCCACACCTTTTAATGCATCAGCTTAACTCTTTTAAAGAATTCTTACAAATGGATGTGCCTCCAGAGAAAAGAAAGAATGTAGGATTGCAGGAAATATTTAATGAAGTATTTCCTATGGAGTCTCCTGATAAAAAATATCGTTTAGAATTTGTCTCCTACTCTTTAAGTCGACCACGTTATACACCTGAGGAATGCAAAAGGCGTTCTCAAACATATGCTGCTCCTTTAAGAGCAAGACTGAGATTGGTAAGTAATGAGACAGGAAATATTAAAGAACAGGAAATTTATTTAGGCGATATACCTTTAATGACTGATGTTGCTTCCTTTATAATTAATGGTGATGAGAGAGCAGTGGTCAGTCAACTTCAGCGTTCGCCAGGCGTATTTTTTGAAGAGGAGATGCATCCTACAGGAAAAAGAATTTATTATGCACGTATCATTCCTTATCGGGGGTATTGGCTGGAATTTAGATGTGATATAAATGATACAATAACTGCTATTGTTGACAGAAGAAAGACATTTCCTGCTACACAAATCTTAAGATTATTTGGTCTTTCTACAAATGAGGATATTTATCAGTGTTTTTCAGAAAGACCATATCCTGAGATAGTGAATACTGCCAAAAGAGATCATACCAAAAATAGAGAAGAAGCGCTTTTAGATTTTTATAAAAAAATGCGTCCTACTGAACCTGTAACTCTTGAGGCAGCAAAGGAAGTTTTCCAGCGTATGTTTTTAGACATTAAACGTTATGATTTAGCCAGAGTGGGTCGTTTTCTACTTAATAAAAAATTAAACATGAATGTTTCTTTAAATAAACGCACCTTAGATTTAGATACCGTGGTAGCAATAATTAAGACACTTATTAAAATAAAGAATGGAGAAAGAGAGGTTGATGATATAGACCATTTATCTAACCGAAGAGTGAAATTGGTAGGAGAACTTCTTCAACATCAGGTAAGAGTAGGGCTTTTAAGAATAGAACGCACATTTATAGAAAGATGTTCTTTAGTCTCGGAAGATAACCTTTCTGTTCAGCATCTTATAAACTCACGTGCTTTCGCTATGCAAATTCATGATTTCTTTGCCCGTTCACCTTTATCTCAATTTATGGATCAGACAAATCCTTTAGCTGAGATAACACATAAAAGAAGGCTATCAGCTATGGGTCCGGGAGGGTTATCTCGCGAACGTGCCGGATTTGAAGTCAGAGATGTCCATCCTTCTCATTACGGAAGAATTTGTCCTATTGAAACTCCTGAAGGTCCCAACATTGGTTTGCTTACCTCTTTAACTACTTATGCACGTATTAATCCTTTAGGATTTTTAATCACTCCTTATAGAAAAGTAGAAAAAGGAAAAGTTTTAGATAAAATAGAGTATCTTACTCCTGATGAAGAGGAAAAAAGAATGATTGCCCAAATTACGGATAATATAGATGAGGAAGGTCGTATAAAAGATAAAGAGATTTACTGTCGTTATAAAGGTAAATTTCCTAAAGTAAAACCACAAGAAGTAGAATATATGGATGTATCTCCTAAACAAATAGTTTCTGTATCTGCCTCTTTAATTCCTTTTTTAGAACATGATGATGCAAATAGAGCTTTGATGGGTTCTAATATGCAAAGACAGGCGGTTCCTCTTCTTTTTACTGAAGAACCTGTTGTTGGTACAGGAATGGAAGAAAAAGTTGCTCGTGAATCTGGTGCAGTAGTGGTAGCAAAAGAGAGTGGTTATGTGGAGGAAGTAGATTCTGCACATATAAAAATTGGTAAGTTTGTATATCGCCTTAAAAAATTTCAACGTTCTAATGCTGATACATGCGTGAATCAAAGACCCTTAGTTAAAAAAGGTGATTATGTAAGAAGAGGAGATATTATTGCTGATGGAATGGCGACAAAAAATGGTGAACTTGCTTTAGGAAGGAATCTATTGGTAGCGTTTCTTCCTTGGCGGGGTTATAACTTTGAAGATGCAATTGTGATTAGTGAAAGATTGGTAAAAGAGGATATACTTACTTCCGTGCATATTGAAAAATTTGAGATTGAGGCAAGAGAAACTCGTTTAGGAAATGAAGAGATAACTCGAGATATTCCTAACTTGAGTGAAGAGGCTTTAAAGAATTTGGATGAGAACGGAATTGTAAGAGTAGGAACAGAGGTTATGCCTGATGATATATTGGTGGGAAGAGTAACTCCCAAGACAGAGAAAGAGTTATCTCCTGAAGAAAGACTTCTGCGTGCTATTTTTGGTGAGAAAGCTGCGGATGTAAAGGATACTTCTTTACGTGTTCCTCCCGGAGTTTATGGGGTGGTGATAAATGTAGAAGTATTTCAGAGAAAAGAGAGAGGAAGAAAATCAAAAAAAGAAAAAACAGAAGAATTAAGAAGAATAAAAGAGATAGAAAAGTATTATAAAGAAGAGAAAGAAATATTGAAGAAAGAAAGAGATAGACGTATTGCCAGTATTTTGAATAAGAAAGAAGAAAAATTAAGAATTAGTGATATAGAAGAAGATGAGGAAGCAAGGAATATCTTCAATATGTATGAGGAGCGCCTTCAAGAATTAGAGATAGAAAAAGAATTAGAGATAGCCAAAGTTAAAAAAGGAGATGAACTTCCTCCGGGAGTTTTAAAAAGGGTTGTAGTTTATGTAGCGATGAAAAGGAAAATCTCTGTGGGAGATAAATTGTCGGGAAGACACGGAAATAAAGGAGTAATTGCTAAGATTTTGCCTGAAGAGGATATGCCTTTTTTAGAAGATGGGACTCCTGTAGATGTAGTTTTAAATCCCTTGGGTGTTCCTTCCAGAATGAATGTGGGACAACTTTTAGAGACTCATTTGGGATGGGCAGCAGAGAAGCTCGGGATGAAGGTAGTTGTTCCTGTATTTGAAGGAATAAAAGAGGATAAAATTAAAGAATTACTCAAACAGGCGAATCTACCTACTTCAGGGAAAGTTACCCTTTATGATGGATATACAGGAAAGCCTTTTGATCAGAAAGTAACAGTAGGAGTAATGTATATTATGAAATTAGTCCATATGGTTGATGATAAAATCCATGCTCGAGCAATTGGTCCTTATTCTTTGATTACTCAACAGCCTCTGGGAGGAAAAGCTCAATTTGGAGGTCAGCGATTTGGAGAGATGGAGGTATGGGCACTTGAGGCTTATGGAGCAGCATTCACTCTGCAGGAAATTTTAACTGTAAAAAGTGATGATGTTGAGGGAAGAACCCGTATTTATGAAGCAATTGTAAGAGGAGAGCAAAAATTTAAACCCTCGGTTCCCGAATCTTTTAATGTTTTAATGAAGGAACTTCAGGGTTTGTGTTTAGATGTAAGAGCAGAAAAGGAGAAAGAGTTATGATTGAGGAATCTTTATTTTTTGACCGTATAAGTATAAAAATTGCTTCTCCTCAAATAATTAGAAGCTGGTCTTATGGAGAAGTAAAAAAAGCGGAAACTTTAAATTATCGCACTCTTAAACCAGAAAAGGATGGTCTTTTCTGCGAAAGGATTTTTGGTCCGGTGAAGGATTGGGAGTGTCACTGTGGAAAGTTAAAAGGAATAAAGTTTAAAGGATTAAGATGCGATCGTTGTGGTGTGGAGATTTTACATTCTTCAGTAAGAAGGCAGAGAATGGGACATATAGAGTTAGTCAGCCCCTGCGTTCATATCTGGTTTTGGAAAGTAATTCCTTCTCGTATAGGGGCAATCTTAGATT
>CAZBLX010000044.1:0-7165 GCA_964492865.1 uncultured Planctomycetia bacterium
ACAGAAAGAGTGAATGCTTTGGTAGCAGAGAAGAACAAAGTTTATTTAGCCGATAATATTATAAATGATTTTACACCTTCTGAGATTGAAGTTATTTGTGCTCATGAGTTTGCTCATATAAAAAACAAGGATATATTTAAAGTAATAATCTTAGAAGGTTTTTTCTACATTTTTCTTTTTTTTCTTTTACATCAGACATTTCAGATATTAAAAGAAAAAATAGTTCTTTATCAGTTGCCTCTATTTCTCTTTTTTCTTTTAATTTATGCTTTTTTTCTTGCTCCTTTAAAAAATATTTTTCTGCGTAATATAGAGAAAGAAGCCGATAGATTAGCTTTAATAAAGACAGAAGATGTTAATTCTTTTATAAGCTGTATGGAAAAACTGGCCAGAAAGAATTTAGCCGAAAGGAATCCTTTCTGGTATCGCAAAATTTTTATGACCCATCCTACAATTGAAGAAAGAATTAATCTGGCAAAGAGATGCTTTCAGAAAGAAGAAAATATATAAGAATTTCCTCTGTTCTTCCGGTAGAGTTTTTTATTAAAAAGGAAGAAGAAAGAGTTACCCCCTGGCTTCAAGGATTTACAAATAATATCTCTTATGGAGGAATATGTATTGTAGTTAATGATTTATGGTGGGGATTTGCCGACAGAATTAGAAAAAATAATAAGCTTGATTTAATCATTCATCTGCCCTTGGGAAAGAAAATAAAAGCAGAGGCTAATTTGGTGTGGAAAGATACAAAACAAACAGAGGATTTCAGGCGTTTCTATTTAGGAGTTCAATTTACAAAGATAAACAATCATGATAAACGTTTCCTTTTCTTCTATGCCATTTCAAAAAGAGCTATTCCTTACTTAGTGGGAGGTTTAATTATTCTATTTTTAGGAATAAGTTTTTTTCTAAATCAGGAAAGAAAAGAGTTAATTAACAGGAATAAAAGATTAGTAAAGAATTATCAGGAAAGTATCAAGATTATAGAGAGATTAAAAAGAGGAATAAAGCAGGAAGAGAAATCCTTTAAGTTTTTTAAAGAAAGAAAAGAGGAGTTAGAAAGAAGACTGAAGATTTTAAAAGAAAAGTTAGAGGAGGAAGAGGAAAAATATAAAAGGTTACTTTCAGAAAAGGAGAAAAAAAGTATCAAATTGATAGAAGAATTAAAGGAAAAAATAGATAAATTGAAGAGAAAAATTGCTCTTTTAAATAAAGAGAATTTGTTTTTGAAAGAAGAGATAAAGAAAAGAAAGAACTTGGTGAAAGGTTTATCCAGAACAATAAAAAAAGCAGAGGAGAGAAGAAAGGGAAATTTCCCTGAGTTAATTAAAGGAATGTATAAGTGGATTATCTCTCGTCAAGATTTAAAAAGTGGTTTGATTTTAAGTTATGAGGGAGATAGAGAATTAAAAAATGTTGCTTTTAGTTATGATGAGGCTTTAGCTACAATTGTTTTAACTCTTTATGGTGATTATAAGAGAGCAGAAAGAATTTTGGATTTTTATCTTAAAAAGATAGAGAAAGAACCGATTTATAACGCTTATTATACAGATGGAACAGTTTTTGAATATATAACTCATTCTGGTGTTTGTGCATGGATAGGAATTGCTTCTTTAAACTATTACCAGTTCACTCATAATAAAAAATACTTACCTTTAGCTTACTATGTAGCCAATTTTTTAAAAAAGATGATGGATGAAGAAGGAGGAATAAAAGGTGGACCTCAGGTTAGCTGGTATTCTACAGAACACAATTTAGATGCTTATGCATTTTTTAAACTTTTTTATAAAGTAACAAAGAATAAAGAATATCTTAAATTGGCTGAAAAAATTAAACTCTGGCTTGATAAATATGCCTATACTCACAAAAATATTCCTGTAAAAAGAGGAAAGGGAGATGCCACCGTTGCTACCGATACCTTTGCCTGGTCAATTACTGCTATAGGACCTCAGGAACTTTTTTCCTTAGAGATGAGCCCTGATTTAATTTTGGATTTTGCAGAAAAAAATTGTAAAGTGAAGGTAAATTTTATTTATAAAGGAAAAAATTTTGAAATAGAAGGGTTTGATTTCTCCCGTGCAAGTAATCTTGCCCGAGGAGGAGTAATTTCTTGTGAATGGACATCGCAGATGATTCTTGCTTTTTTAATTATGAGAGATTATTATAAAGATAGAGATAGAGAAAAAAGTGAATATTATCTTAACAAAGCAATTTTTTATTTTGAGGAGCTGGGAAAGATGATAATTAGTTCTCCTTCCTATATAGGAAAAGGATTTCCTGTCCTTCCTTATGCTTCTCATAACTTTGTTGATACCGGACACGGATGGCGTACACCAAAAGGGAAAGAAGTAGGATCTTTGGCAGCGACTACTTATTTTTTGTTCGCCTATTTGGGATATAATCCTTTAAAGGCAGAATTTTTAAATATTTCTTTAAAGAAAATTTATGAAGAAAGTAAAAAGTTATAACATTTTTGACCGTATTCAGGAAAAACTGAAAGATTATATCGTTTGGGAGGATAAAGTAGAGAAATTAGAGTTAATTGGAGGCTCAGATGTATCTTATAAAGAAGATATAGCGCAGGTGTGTGTATGTGTGATGAAGTTTGATGATTTGAAAATAAAAGAAAAAATAATATTAAAAAGAAAAGTAAGATTTCCTTATAAGGCAGGTTATCTTATGTTTCGTGAAGGGCCTTTAATTTTGGAAGCAATAGAGAAGTTAAAGACTTTGCCTGATTGCTTTATCTTTGATGGAAATGGAGTTCTTCATCCCAAAAATTTAGGATTAGCTACTTTTTTAGGAATTATTTTAGAGATTCCCACAATTGGATGTGCAAAAACTCTTTTTTTGGGAAAATACAAGACTCCTTCAGAAAAAAGAGGCAGTTTCTCTTATATAAGATATAAAGGAAAAATTTTAGGTATGGCTTTAAGGACGCAGAATAATGTGAAAGAAGTATTTGTTTCCTGTGGATGGGGTATAACTCTTAAGAAAGCAAAAGATATAGTTCTTAAAATTTCAAAGTTTAGGATTCCGGAACCCTTAAGAATAGCTCATCTTTATTCAAAATTTTATGATTAAAGTTGGTTGTTGTGGTTTCCCTAAAAAAAGAGAACTTTATTTTAAAGAATTTTTGTGTGTTGAGCTTCAGAATACATTTTATCAGCCTCCAAAAAAATTAGATACTTTAATTACTTTACGTAAAGAGGCTCCTTCTTCTTTCGAGTTTACAATTAAAGCCTGGCAGATTATTACTCATCCCCAATCCTCTCCTACCTATCGTCGTTTAAAAGAAAAATGGGGAGACCCTAAAAATTATGGATTTTTTAAACCTACAGAAGAGGTTTTCTCTGCCTATGAAAGAATAAGAGAGATTGCTAAGATTTTAAAAGCAAAAGCAATTCTTTTTCAGACTCCACCTGCTTTTCAGGAGACACAAGAAAATTTAAAGAATATGTATCAGTTTTTTAAAAAGATTAAAAGGGATAAGTTACTTCTTTTCTGGGAAGAGAGAGGAAATTTCTCTGAAGAGTCAATTAGAAAAATATGTAAAGATTTAAATATCTATTATGCCTGTGATCCTTTCAAAAAGTTTATCAAAATTGATAAAATCATTTATTTTCGTTTGCATGGGAAAGGAGGGTATCGGTATAAATTTGGTTTGAAAGATTTAGAAGAATTAAAACAAAAGCTTTCTAAAGTTTCTGGATATGTATTTTTTAACAATGTATATATGTGGGAGGATGCTTTAGAATTTAAAAAACTCCTTTCTAAAAAATGAAGCCTCTTTTTAGTTTGGGAACAAGTAACAGAAGTTTTGAAGAGTTTTTGAATATTTTAAAAAAGTTTGCTATTCAGAGAGTTATTGATATAAGAAGATTTCCCACCTCTCGCTTCCCTCATTTTAAAAAAGATATTTTAGAGAATTTACTGAAGAAGGAAAATATTGAATATGTTTATCTGGGAGAACTTCTGGGAGGATATCGCCGGCAAGGTTATATTGCTTTTATGGAAACTGAAGAATTTAAAAAGGGCTTAGAAAAACTTAAAAAATTAGCAAAAGAGAAAAGAAGTGTTATTATCTGCTGTGAAAGATTTTATTTTAAATGCCATCGTCGTTTTGTTGCTTCAAAATTAGAAAAAGATTTTGAAATAATTCATCTTCAATAATGGGGGTTTGCCGATTATGTGGAAAAAGAAGTTCCACTATCTCTTCCTTTTTAAATCTTTGTGGCAAATGCATAAAAGAAAAGTTTTTCGAGATAAAAGATTATATATTCAGTATACATCCGGCATTAAAAAGAAAAGTTACTCCAATTTCAGAAAAACATTGCAATTTATGTATTAATCAATGTAATTTGGAAGAAAATTCTAAAAGTATATGTGGATTGAGAAGAATTGGAGGTGATAATCCTAATGCTGAGGAAGCTTTCTTAGATTACTATTATGACCCCATTCCTACAAACTGTGTGGCAGAAAAATTCTGTGGAGCTTCCGGATGCGGATATCCAGAATTTTCTTATACTCCTTCTGTAGAAAAAGGTTATAAAAACTTGGCTGTATTTTTTTATGGATGTTCTTTTAATTGCCTTTTTTGTCAGAATTATATCTGGAGAAAGATTCCAGAGAGAAAAGTGACTGTAGAAGAGTTAATTCAGGCTATTGATGAGAAAACAAGTTGTGTCTGTTTTTTTGGAGGAGATCCTTCTGTGCAGATTGATTTTACTATAAATTTTTCTTATAAAGTTTTAAAAAATAAAAAAAGAATTTTAAGGATTTGCTGGGAAACTAACGGAAGTTTTTCTTCTCAGTTCTGTGAAGATATTTTGAAAATTTTAAATTTAACTGGAGGTACAATAAAATTTGACCTAAAATTTTTTAATGAAAATTTAAATCTTGCTTTATGTGGACAGACAAATAAACTTACTTTAAAAAATTTCTCTTTTTTTGCTAAAAATTTTTCTTTAAGGAAACCTCCTTTGCTATGTGCCTCAACACTGGTTATTCCTGGTTATGTGGATGAAGAAGAGATTTTAAATATCTCACGATTCATTTCTCAATTCAGTAAAGAAATACCTTATGTTTTGTTAGGATTTTGGCCTCAGTTTTATTTTAAGGATTTACCTCCTACATCAAAAGATCTTATGTACCGTCTTTATAAAATAGCAAAAAAATTTCTTAAAAATGTAGAGATTGGCAACATTCATCTTTTAACTTAAGTTTGAGTATGGTAAGATAAATATTTATGCAGAAGAAAAAATGTGGATTTGTTGCTATTTTAGGAAGACCGAATGTAGGAAAATCCACTCTTCTTAATGCCCTTTTGAAAGAAAAAATAAGTATTGTCTCCTCTGTCCCTCAAACTACCCGTTTCCGTATAAGAGGGATTTTAAATCTTGAGAATGCTCAGATTATCTTTATTGATACACCAGGTCTGCATCTGTTTAAAGATGATTTGGCTTTGTATTTAAATAATATTGCTAAAAAAAGTGTTGAGGATACAGATTTAATACTTTATCTTGTTGATGTAACACGAAGCATTGGTAATGAAGAGATGGTGATTATGAATTTTTTGTTGAATTATAATCATCTTCCTATGATTATGGGGTTGAATAAAATAGATTTAGGAACAGATTTTTTACATCACTATATAGAAAGATGGGAAGCTCTTCTTAAAGAAAAGAAAAAAGAGAATCCTGTAAAGTTTTATATTCCTCTTTCTGCTAAAAAAGGAAAAAATTTAGATAAATTAACTGAAGCAATTATTAATCTGCTTCCCGAAAGAGACTTTTTGTTTTATCCTGAGAAAGAAACAACTGATTTTCCTTTATCTTTTCGTATTTCTGAAATAATTCGAGAAAAACTCTTACTTTTTCTTAAAGAAGAACTTCCTCACAGTTGTGCGGTGATAGTTGAGGAGATGGAGGAAAAAGAAAATATTGTTTATATTTATGCCTCCATTCTTGTAAATAGAACATCTCAGAAAAAAATAATTATTGGCAAAGGAGGCTCTTTTATTAAAAAAATAGGAACAGAGGCGCGCAAAGATTTGGAGCTTCTTTTAAAAAGGAAAGTTTATTTAGAATTATATGTTAAAGTAATTAAAGACTGGCAAAAAAGGCCACGAATTCTTAAAGAGATTGGGTATGAATAGAATTTGTCGTCATTTTAAATATTGCGGAGGATGCTTATATCAGGATATTCCTTATTCAGAACAATTACAAAAAAAAGAGAAAGAAATAAAAAAAATGATAGATTTTTTCTCTTTGAAAACAGAACTTAAGCCTATAAATCATTTTTCTCCTTGGTTTTATCGCAATAAGATGGAGTTTACATTTTTTCCTGATAAAGAGAAAAAACTTATTTTAGGACTGCATCGCAAAGATAAAAAAAGGAAAGTTTTTGATTTAGAAGAGTGTCTGATTTTCTCAGAAATTACCAAAGAGCTACTTGAAGTGGTTAAAGAATTTTTAAAAGATAAATATCCTGCTTATGATAAGTTTAATCATACCGGATTCCTGCGCCATTTGATTGTAAGAGAGGCAAAATTTAACGAAGAGTTAATGATTGGTCTGGTCACTACTTCTTCATTCACCTTAGACAAGCAAGGATTTTTAAATGCTCTCAGAAATCTTTCCTTTAAAGAAAAGATAAAATCAGTATTTTGGATAATTAATGACCGGGTTGCCGATGCAGTAATTTTTGAAAAAAAAGAGCTTCTCTGGGGAAATCCTTTCATTACCGAGAAAATTGATTCTTTCAATTTCTGTATCTTTATTGATACTTTTTTTCAGACAAATTCTTTCGGGATTAATACTCTTTATAAAAAGATAGAGGAATACGCTAACTTAACAGGAGAAGAGTTTATTTGGGATTTATACTGCGGGGTGGGCTCTATCGGTATTTTTTTGGCAAAAAAAGCAAAATTTGTGTGGGGGGTAGAGCTGGAGGAAAAGTCAGTGGAAACAGCTATTTTGAATGCACAGATAAATAATATTTCCAATATCTCTTTTATCTGTGCAGATGTGAAAAAATTTTTAGCTCAGAATGAAGTTCCTTCGCCTCATATAGTTATTATTAATCCTCCTCGTTGTGGGTTATCGAAAAAAATAAAGAAAAGATTAGTTAATCTTAAAGCACCTTTAATTTTTTATTCTTCCTGCAA
>CAZBLX010000045.1:0-7112 GCA_964492865.1 uncultured Planctomycetia bacterium
GTATTTTTTTGCTAACCTAAAAGCTTTAATCACTCCAATAGGGTCTTTAAGATAATCAAAACGTGAAATTTGAGTAATAATAGGTTTTTCTTTATCAATACCAAAACGATTTAAAACTTCATCAATAAAACGTGGCTCTAATTCTTTATTCTTATCACTTAAAGGATCAATAGAGGGAGGAATTAATACCTGACGAATGGAAAGGGGCCTTGAAAATATAGGAGCACTGAATACACTTACATCATACTTCTCAATAAATTTTTTCAAAAATAACCATATATCCCTGCAAGGAGAAGAAAAATCTACGTGACAACGCCAAATCCATCTATTCTTTAATTTTCTCTTCATCTTTATTAACGCAATAGGTTGAGGGTCATGAATAAATACAATATCTGCCCATTTTTTTATTCTTAAAGCATTCTGATAGTTAACTTCAAGAAAATAATTCAGTTCTTCTTTTGATAAAGGAATATCTACCCCATGAAGACGATTATGAATTTTTTTTGTTATAGAAAAAAACTCTTCTTCTGCCTCCATAACATCCCACCAGATATTTACTCCTAACTCTTGCATTAAAGGAACAATTCTTGATAAAATCTCTGCCACCCCTCCACCAGATGGAGTAGAATTTATATTCTGTATACTTATCCCTTTCAGTTTTTGAGCTAAAAGGTATAACTCATCAATAATCTCATCACCAACAATTTTACGATAATCTTCTATAGAAGGCTTCATAGATAAGCTTTTACCAAATTGATAATTTTTTTTCTTAAACCCTCTAAAGTATAGGTATAAGGGTCAAGTTTAGAAAGTTTATCTGCTAATTCTTTATACCCTAAATCACGAAGCCAGCAGGAGAAATCATTATCATGTTTTTTAAGACGCAATCTTGCTTCAAATATATGAAAATAAAGAGAGTGAATAGTAACTTTCTCCAAACAATTTAAAAATTCAACTAAATTAGTCGCTTTGTAAGGCGTAGGCAGAATAAATATCCTTGAGGATAAAAAACGAAATTCTTCCTGAGGAAGACAATTTCTTAAAGCAGGGGAGGATTTAAGAAAATTTTCCAAAATTTCTAAAAATTTTTTTCGCAAATCCTCAATATCAGAAAACTGAAAAATATCTACACTGGCAATTTTCTCCCCTAATTTTTTAAGCCCTAAAGAATTTGTGATCCAGTAGGAGAAATCATTGGGATGTTCAGGCGAAAAATAACGGTGCTGTTCTAAATAACGATGGGTGTGGTGATAAATGCTTGATGGAGGAGCTTCCTTTATACCTTCATAAAGCTCTTTTACATTTTTAGCGGTTTTACCTAAAAGTTCTACCTGGGTTATTCGTGTATGAAAATGAAACGGTTGCATTACTTTGCCAATCTATCTAAAAGCTTCTCCAATTCAGAAGGTTCCTGAAGATAAAATTGTGCACCAGACTTCTTTGCTTTTTTACTTATCAAAACCCCCACACCTTTTGTTCTTAAAAAATAAAAAACATCTTCATCAGTAGTATCATCTCCAAAATAAATTATACCTTTCTTTAGAGAAAAACCCAATTTATCTAAAATCCATTCTACTGCAAAAGCTTTATTCCAGCCTGCAGGAATGATTTCAAAAACCTTCTTTCCTGAAATTATTCTTAACTCCTTATTATCTTTTATACACCTTTTTACTTCTTTTTCAATTATTTTAAAAAACTTTTCATCTACCTGACGATAATGAAGAGCTATACTTAACTTTTTATCCTCAATAAATATACCCGGAATTTTTCCCAAAGTTTTGGCAAGTCTTTTTTTTATCTGGGAAATAACCGGTTTTAATTTTTTTGCTTTAGGAAAAATAAAATGAAAATCTTTTCCTTCAATCTCTAAACCATGAACTCCTGCATAGATAATATCTCCTATATTTATTAATCTCTCCAGTTCTTTTATCATACGTCCTGAAATAATTACTGTAAAAAATTTTTTTGAAAATCTTTCCAAAATCTTTCTCATTTTTTCCGAAAGATGCGCTTCATCAGGCGAGGAAACAATAGGAGTAAGTGTTCCATCATAATCAAAGAAAAAAACTAAATCCTTTTTTTGAGAAATAAAACGATTAAAATTAACAAAATAGTTGGGATTAAGCAAAACCCCTTCTTTTTTAAAAACTCTTAATTCTTTCTTAAGACTTTTTAATCCTATAAAGAGAGGAAAGGGAGTTTTTCTAAACCAACGATTAATCCATTCTATATCTAAAAAAGCTAAATCTTTAACTACTATATCTGCGCCACTATCTAAAAGATGTTTCTCGTTTTTTTTCCTTGCAATTCCCACGACCAATCCAAATCCTCCTTTGCGTGCTGCCTCAACACCAGAGGAAGCATCCTCAACTACCACCGCTTCTTTTGGAGAAACCTTTAATCTTTCTGCTGTCTCTATAAACATATCCGGATTCGGCTTTCCTTTAAGATTTAACCGTTCCAGTGTTTTTCCATCTACGCAAACAGAAAAAAGATTTTCAATCTTTGCCGATTTTAAAATCAAAGAACAATTCTTAGAGGATGAAGCAACAGCTATTTTTATTTTTCTTTTTCTTAACTCTTTTATAAATCTAATTGTTGAGGGAAAAACTTCTGGTTTTTCTTTTTTTAAAATACTGCAAAAAAAGGCATTCTTTTTATTTCCCAGTCCACATATAGTCTCTTTTTCTGGAGGATCTGAAGGAGCTCCCCAAGCCAATTTTATATTTCTTGATAAAAGAAAGCTTCTTACTCCTTCATAACGGGGTTTGCCATCAACATATAAAAGATAATCCTTGTAAGTAAATTCTTTAAATTCTTTTAACTTTTTCTTTAAATAATCATCAAAAGTCTTTTTCCAAGCTAAAAAATGAAGGCGAGCAGTCTGAGTAATTACCCCATCCAAATCAAATATAACCGCTTTAGGAAAATTTTTTCTTTTCATGAAATTAAGCAAATTTATATGAATTAAGGGATATCGGAGATAATTTTTCCTATCCAGCGCCAGATATTATTACGTTGAAGATGGACTCTTAATTTCTTCATTCTCTCTTTTTGTTCTTCTTCTCTCATCTTAAGAGCATAAAACAAAGCTTTTGCTACCTCCTCAGGATAATAAGGATTGATTAATAAAGCCTCCTGGAACTCTCTTGCTACCCCGGTAAATTTACTTAAAACCAAAACTCCTTTCTCATCAAATCGGGAAGAGACAAATTCCTTTGCCACTAAATTCATTCCATCATGTAGAGAACTTACAACGCAAACATCAGCCAAACGATAAAAAGCTAAAAGTTCACGAAATGATAGATGTCTTCTTACAAAAATTATTGGTCGCCAAACTGGTGTGGAATGTTTAAAATTTACCTCCTCAACTAAACTATTTATTTCATCATTGAGTTGTTTGTATTGAGTCAGATGAATGCGAGAGATTTCACCCATCTGGATAAATATTATCTTTTCTCTGAATTCAGGATAAACTTCTAAAAACTTATCAATTGCTTTAATTCTTTCCAAGATGCCTTTGGTGTAATCTATTCTATCCAGCCCAATAATAACCTTATAATCTTTCAAACCAAACTCCTCTTTTAAAGATTCCATTGCCTCCTCAACTTCTTTCTCTTTTGCTTTTTTATTAATACCTTCAAAGTCAACACTGATAGGATAACTTTTTACACGTGTAACATGTCCCTGAAAAACTACAGTTGAGTTTTCTTTATTTATTTTACTTTCCAATTCATTAGCCACCGCCTCGAAAAAATTATTACAAAAATAACGAATATGAAAACCTAAAAGATCATAATTTAAAAGACTCTCCAAAAATTTCTGTTTTTGAGGCAAAATCCTAAAGATTTCATATGCTGGCCAGGGAATATGCCAGAAAAGAATAGTTGTAATTGATGAGTCTAATTCTTTTAAATATTTCCCTACCAAAGCTAAGTGATAATCCTGCACAAATACCACTGCTTTCCTGCCTCTGCATTCTTCATAAATACTTTGAGCAAATTTTTTATTCACTTCCTGATAAATACGCCAATCTTCATCTCTAAATATAGGCTTAACAAAGGCAAGATGAGAAAGAGGCCATAAAGCTTGATTGGAAAAGCCATAATAATATCCTAAATTTTCTTCCTTACTTAACCATACATATTTAACCTCATAAGAAGGATTATCTTGAGGAACTTTTACCTTATTATCCTTGGCTACGAACCTATCTGCATCGCCACTTCCACAACATACCCATAATCCCTTAAGCTCCTGCATTACTGGATCTAAGGCAGTCACCACTCCTCCCGGACCTCGTAAACACTGAATCTTTCCCTTAACAAACTTGTGAATATAAGGCTGCCTGTTTGAGGCAACAATAAAAATGGTATCTTTCAATTTATTCTTCACCAACTCAATAACTGTTTTTTTACTCCAACCTCTCAGCATTTTTTAGATAAATTTTTTATAAAGATTTAAAGTATCCTGAGTAACTCTTTCTTTAGTATAGTGAGATTCAATGATTTGTCTTCCTGTGTAACCTAATCTTCTGCATAACTTTTTATCCTCCAAAAGCTGTATAATTTTTGCGGCTAAATTTTCAAAATCTCTAATATTTATCACAAATCCATTAACTCCATCCTTTATAATTTCTGGCATACCCCCAGAATTGGTAACAATCATAGGTTTACCACAAGCTTGAGCCTCAAGCATAGTTAAACCAAAAGGCTCTGGAACTGTTGAAGGGTATACACAGACACAGGATAAGGCATAAAGTTCTCTCATTTCTTCTAAGGAATAAAAGTCAATTAAAATATTCTTTTCTAATTTAAAATGTCTTATAAGATTCACCATATAAGCGATATCTTTCTGTTGCATCTGATCCCAATCAATGATATTTTTTGAACCGGCAAGAACAAGGATTATATCCGGATATTTTTCTCTCACCAAGCTAATCGCTTTAATACTTATATCACATCCTTTAGCCAGACCTAATCTTGCCGGATGAAAGATAATTTTTCTATCTTTAAGAGGAGGAAATCTTTTTAAAATTTTTGACGGTTTTATAGAAGGAGAAAATTTTTCCTGATCTACACCATGATGAATCACGGTGATTTTTCTATCATCAACTCCTATACCGATTATTTCTTTCTTAATATAATGACTGACAGCAATTATGTGAGACCAGGCTATTTTGTGAGTGAGCTCTAAAAATAAAATATCATCCCATACATTGTGTGCAGTAAGAATTAAAGGTATCCCTTTACTTTTAGCCAATTTTTCTAAAATTTTTGCATGAATCTTACTGAAATAATGCATATTATGTGCATGCAAAATATCTGGTTTTGCTTCTTCAATAAAAGAAGAAAATACATTCTCAATATCTTCCTCTAAACCCTCAAGACCTCTTCTGCACAACCAGTTTAAATCCATTAAGGGGGTGCGTTTTACTTTTACTCCTTCATAAATCTCTTCTGGATTTGTGCCCGAAGCAGAGCAGGTAAGAAGATATACTTTATGCCCCCATTTAACTAATTGAGGTAGAATTATTGTAAGATGAGTCTCCACCCCTCCAATTATAGGAGGAAATCCCCAGTGAAGATGAGCAATATTTAAAGATTTCTTAATAATAATCCTCCTTTCTTTTTTTTGATTCCTTAACAAACTTGTAAAGACGTCCGCTTAATATTTCTTCTTTCTTTTCTCCAAAAACAATGATTTTGAATTTCTTCTTTTTTTGAGAAGAAACTTTTACCTTTACCTCCTCATTATTTAAATCAAACTTAAACAAACTATTCCGGTAAAAAAGAGAAAATTTTACTCTGTGCCATGTATAAGGAAGCAAAGGATTAACAAAAACAGTATCATTTCTAAATCTTATCCCGCAAAAACCAAAAATTAAAGCCTGCCAAGTCCCTCCCAAACTTGCTGCATGAATACCACCGGCAGTATTTCCATAGAGATTGCTGATATCGGTGCGTAAAGAGACATTAAATAGAACGTAAGCACGATGCAAATCTCTGCACTTTGCAGCAATTATAGAATGAATAGAGGCGCTTAAAGAAGATTTATGTAAAGTTCTTAAGATATAATATTCATAATTAGCCTTAATTACTGATAGAGGGAATTTGTCTTCCAAAAGATATAAAAGCATCAAAACATCAGCCTGTTTTATAAGTTTTGTGTATTTTAAATCCTTAGGTTTAATTGATGAAGGAAGAAGAGGAATGCCATTTTCATCTGTCTGGGTTAATTTTACATCTTTAAGTTTAAAATAACCCTCAAACTGCTCAATGAGTTTTGTTTTCTTATCTAAAGGGAAATATATTAAAGAAGCAATTTTTCTCCATTCTTTTACTTCTTTGTCTGTAAGATTTAATTTATTCTTTAATTCTTTCCAATATATGGGCAAACGTTTTTTTAAATTGAAATATAATTGATAAGCAATCTCCAAATTCCAACGCGCTAAACCATTAGTATAAGCATTATTGTTCACATCTAAATGAAACTCATCTGGGCCAATTACATGACGTATTTCATATCTTTTCTTTCTTTTATTAAATTCAACCCGTGAAGCCCAAAAACGTGCCAGTTCAAAAATGACTTCATAACCATATTTTTTCATAAACTCTTCATCTTGAGTAACAGAATAATAATTATAAAAAGCATAGGCTATATCTGCATTTATATGATGTTCTCGCTGATGAGTATAAATCTTTATTATTGAACCATCAAAGTCACGTGCCCAGGAAGGTGTTTCTTCCTCACCTGTATCGGCTGACTCCCAGGGAAATTTTGCTCCGCAAAACCCCTCTTTCTTGGCTAATTCTCTTGCCATCTTTAATCTTTTTGCTCGATAAAGAAGAATGTTTTTGGCTATCTCAGGAAAATTGTAAAGATAAAAAGGCATAACAAAAATTTCTGCATCCCAGAAAATATGCCCATGATACCCTTCGCCTGTCAAAGTCCTCGCTCCTACAGAGGAAAATCCTCTATCTTGAGGTGCACAGATAAGCAGATGATAAAGATTAAATCTTAAATTTTGCTGTAAATTTGCTGTCCCCTCAATAACAATATCTACTCTCTTCCATAATCTTTCCCACCTTTTTATATGAGGATTAACTAAATCT
>CAZBLX010000046.1:0-7093 GCA_964492865.1 uncultured Planctomycetia bacterium
GCCATACCAACCTCAACTATCTTCTTCATTTTGGCTCCTTCAATTAAGCATTAATTATTCTCCTGAGACTCTTCTTATTGCTTCCACAACTCTTGAAGGCTGAAAAGGTTTGACAATAAAATCTTTCGCTCCTGCCTGAATTGCCTCTACCACTAAAGCATGCTGTCCCATTGCCGAAACCATAATAATTTTTGCTTGGGGGTCAATTTTCAAAATTTCTCTCACTGCTGCAATCCCATCAATCTCTTCCATCTTAGGCATTACAATATCCATAGTTACTATATCAGGTTTGAGTTCTTTGTACTTCTCAATTGCTTCTTTCCCATTCTCTGCCTCTCCACAAACTTCAAACCCCTCTTTCTTCAAAATATCAGCAAGCATCTTACGCATAAAAAGAGCATCATCAACTACCAGAATTCTGAGAGCCATTTCAAACCTCCTTCTTAATTCTTTCTAAATATTCTACATTTAATATCTATCACTTCAAACTCTTCTTTTAAAGAATTAGGAAGAATTTCCGCCTTTCCTAATACAAGATAACCTTTATTTTTTAAACACTTACATATATTAAATAAAATACTATCCTGTCTCTCTTTATCAAAATAAATTTTAACATTTCTGAAAAAAATAACATCCATTTTTCTCAAAGGTTTATCTATAAGAAAATTATGTTTTTTGAAAATCACCATTTTTTTAATTTCATCAACAATCTCATATTTATCTTCATCTTTCAAATAGATGAAATATTTCTCTAAATAAGAAGGGTTAACCTTACGCAAAGATCCTTTCTCATACTTTCCCTCTTCAGCAATTTTTAAAGCTTCCTCATCAATATCTGTGCCCCATATTTTTACACTAATATTATTATTCTTTAAAAATTCTTTAAAGAGAATAGCCAAAGAGTAGGTTTCTTCACCACAAGAACAACCACAGGACCAGCAATGCACAAAAGATAATTTTTTTTCTCTTTTTTCTTTTATCATTTGAGGAATACAATTTTTATAAAAAAACTCAAACACATCCGGGTCGCGAAAGAATTCAGAAACATTTATACTTAAAACCTCTAAAAACCTACTTAACTCTTCAGAATTTTTTCTAAGAAAATTGATATATTCCTGAATAGTAGCGATTTTCAACTCCATAAGACGAATATAAACTCGCCGGCTTAAAAACTTTTTACTATACAAACTCAAATCTAAACCTCGTTCTCTTAACACAAATTTTGTAAATAAATCAATATCCTCTAAGGATATTTTTTTTACCATATTCAATGCTGAGGGTTTTTCTTTACTATTTCTATCGCCCTTGTTAACTCTCTTATTACATCTGCCTTAAGCTGTAATTCTAATTCAGCTAATTTTGCATAAACATGACCTTTTTGTGTCACTACATATTTAGAAGGAAGTCTATTTAAAGCTAACGCCATTATATCTAATCGGCACTTCTCACATTTACACATATCCTCTTTCTCCAAAAGAAGATTTAAGTTATTCAAAACTATATCCTCCATATAATTGTGAAACTCCATACACCACCTCCATTTAAACAATATTTATTACATCTAAAATTAAAGCTACTCGCCCGTTCCCTAAAATAGTTGCTCCCGCGATACCTTTCACTTTTTTAATAAAAGTCCCCAAGGGTTTTACTACTATATCCTGTTCTCCTAATACACTATCCACAACTAATCCCATACTTTTTGTTCTTCCTTCTACAATCACTACGGAGAAAGGTTGTTCTTTTTTTCGTAAAGACTTTATGCCAAATTCCTTATCTAATCTGATTATAGGAACTACTTCATCTCTTACTTTTATTACCTCAATATTTTTAATTAATTTTATCTCCTCCTCCTTCACCTTAATTGTCTCTCTTGTATTCATCAAGGGAATAGCATAAATCTCTTCTCCTAAAGAAACAAGCATTGCTTTTATAATTGCTAAAGTCAAAGGTAAAGTAAGAATAAATTTTGTGCCTTTATTCACTTCTGTCTCTAAATCCAATCTTCCTCCCAAGGTATCTAATTTATTTCTTACTACATCTAACCCTACACCTCTTCCTGAAACTTCAGTTACTTTCTTGCGGGTAGAAAAACCAGGATGAGTTAAAATGTCTAAAATTTGCCGCGAATCTAAGGAAGCGGTTTCTTGAGAAGATATAATTCCCTTCTCCACAGCAAGCCTGCTTACTTTATCAAAATCAATACCCCGACCATCATCACTAATCTCAATTACAATATGACCTTTTTCTCTTACTACTTTTATAATAATTTTACCTCGAGGTGGTTTTCCTAATTTTACTCTCTCCTCAGGCTTTTCTATCCCATGATCAATAGCATTCCTTATTAAATGAATTAAAGGATCACCAATTTCATCCAAAACCACCCGATCCAACTCTATTTCACTTCCTATAATCTCTAAATCTACCTCTTTATTCTCCTCTCGAGCAAGATCTCTTACAATACGAGGAAAATGATCCAAAATATAGGAAATAGGAAGAAGTCTCATTTTCAATATTTCATCTTGTAAAGAGGAAATCGACCTTTCAACAAAATAAACAGTTTCCTCTAAGACTGAAAAATCCTTTGTCTGTACAGCTTGAATTAATCTACTTTTACCAATAGACAATTCTCCCATAAGATTCATAATTTTATCTAATCGCTTAACAGGGATTCTCATACTTTGAATCTTTTTAATATAAAAAGGCTTTTTCTCTTTCTTCTCTTTCTGAAAAAATGAAATATCCAAAGATTCCAACTCTACTTCTTTTATCTCTGACCATTTTTTTATTTCTGAGGAAATTTTTTCTGAAGATACATCTGTGGCTAAAATAACTTCAAAAAAGTCCCCCATTCTTTCTTTTTTTAAATCCTCCTCTTCAGGATATATGCAGAGAACTTCACCTTGCATCTTTAAGTAAGTAAGAACTACATAACTCCTTGCCCCTTTCATTACACAATCAGAAGATAATATCACCTTAATTCTTAAAATTTTCTTTCCTTGGCTCTGCAGAGTTTTGAGATAATCTTCATCTATCTTCCACTCTTTAGGAGAAGGGATTTTCTCTTTTTTAGATTCTTTCTTGACTTTCTCCTCCTCAGGCAAAATGTGGGATAATTTTTCTATATAAGAGGAAATATCTAAGGAAAGAGGTTTATTTTCTTTTAACTCATCTAAAATTTTATTTAAAGCATCTACTCCAGCAAAGATACTATCCATAAAATTTGAAACTACTTCTGTCTCGCCCTTGCGAAAATAATCAAAAACATCCTCTAATTTGTGAGCTAAATCTGTTAACGCCTGATATCCCATAGTAGCAGCCATTCCTTTAAGAGTATGCATATGGCGAAAAATTAAATTTACCGCTTCTCTATCTTGAGGATTTTTTTCTAATTTCACTAAAGCATTATTTATTTCCTTTAAATATTCTCCAGCCTCTTCAAAGAATAATTCACGATAATCTTTCTCCATTCTATAAACTCTTAATTGTTTTTAAAAATACTTCCAATCCTTTAGGATTGGGAATAAGAAAGAAGTGTCCAGTAATTTTTGTCATTTTTTCTCTAAATTCAGATTTTATAAGGAGGGCAAATTTAGAAAAATTGCTTAGTTCAATTAAAATATAATCTACTAAAGCAGCAGCCATATCTTCAATTACTTCAGGAACAGTAGGAACTAAACCCCACCCTATAAATGCAGTTAATGTCTGCAGGTAGGCATTAGCTAAAATTACTCCTATTTCCTTAAGAGCAGACCGCTCCAGTTCTGTAATTACTCCTCCATTAATAGGTTTCTTATTCGTCATAAGAGAGGCTAAATTAAAAGCATCTTTTTGAGGAAAAACAAGAAGAATTACACTGGGCAAATCACCCAAAATTCTTACTACCAATCCAACAACTAATCTATCTTCGCCAACAACGGAGGGAACAGATTCTACAGGAACAAAAAAAATTTCTGGAACATCAATCTCAATTTTTTTATTTAAAAGCTGAGATAAAGCAGTAGCTGCATTTCCTGCACAGATACTGCCAATTTCTCTTAAAGCATCTTTCTGAAATTTATTTAGCTGTATTTCCTGCACTTTCTTCTCCTAAAACTTTTCTAATAACATTCAATAATCCTGCTTTAGTAAATGGCTTCACAATATAATCTTTTGCTCCATATCTTAACGCCTCCTGAACTAATCTATGCTCTCCTAAAGCAGAAATAATAACTATTTTTGCTTGAGGGTCAAAGAAAAGAATCTCTTTAATCGCTGTTATTCCATCTAATTCTTCTATTTTTGGCATAATTACATCCAATGTTACCAAATCAGGTCTCAATTCCTTATATAACTTTACACCCTCTAATGCATTGGAAGCTTCTCCACAAACCTCAAATCCTGCTTCTTCTAAAATTGACTTAATTAAATTACGCATAAAAAGGGCATCATCCACGATTAAAATACGTTTTTTTGCCATAGAGAAATTATTATAGTATTAAAAGCAAAAATGTAAATGTTTTTATGTACGATATTTACTTTTAAACAAAGTTAACTCCAAAAATGCCTGAAGGCGTCGAGAACGAGAAGGATGTCTCAATTTTTTTAAAGCTTTTGCCTCAATCTGCCGGATACGTTCTCGGGTAACTTTAAAAATATTTCCTACTTCCTCCAATGTTTTTGGTGTTCCATCCTCTAATCCAAAACGTAAACTCAATATTTTTCTTTCTCTATCTGTTAAACTCTGCATCGCCTGTTCTAACTCCTCACGTAACATCGAATAAACAGTAGCATTGGCAGGAGAAGTTGCCTTTTTATCCTCAATGAAATCCCCAAAATAAGTATCCCCATCATCTCCTATAGGAGTATGAATAGATATAGGCTGCTGGGAGACTTTAAGAATGTCTTTTACTTTAGAAAGAGGCATCTTAAGCTCTTTGGCTAATTCCTCAGGGGTAGGTTCTCTTCCTTTTTCCTGAATAAATAATCGAGATATTCTGATGATCTTATTAATTGTCTCTGTCATATGTACAGGTATTCTTATAGTTCGCGCCTGATCCGCAATCGCTCGCGTAATTGCCTGTCTTATCCACCAAGTAGCATAGGTAGAAAATTTATATCCTCGTTTATATTCAAATTTCTCTACTGCTTTTATAAGACCAATATTTCCTTCCTGAATTAAATCTAAGAAAGATAATCCTCTATTTACATACTTTTTTGCAATACTTACAACTAATCTTAAATTAGCCTCTACCAATGCTTTTTTTGCCCGATTATAAAGATTCTGTTTTTCTAATATCAATTTTAACTTCCTCTTTGCCTCCTCTTTAGAAGGTGCAAGCTTTTTTACCAGTTGAGTTTGTTCTTTTTTTATAACTCTTTTTTTATTTTTATCTTTTGTGCGAGAAATCTTTCTTTCTAATCTCTCAATTTTTCCCATAATTTCTTGCATACGCTGAATAATCATTTCTATCACCATAATAGTAAAATTAAATTTTTTTAAAATTTTTTTCTGCGTTTCCTCGTTTTTTACACACAAAAGTCTTTTGTATAATCTCTTAATTCTTTTTATCTCCTTATCTTTATTCTTCACTTCCCCTTTCACAAAATCATCAAGATTAAGCTCCTGTTCAACTAATTTTTTAGATATCTCCAAATATGCCTCCTTAGCCAACAAAGTAGAGTGCACAATATTACGCAAATTCTCTTCCTCCTCTTCTATTTCTCTTGCTAATTTTATCTCCTCCTCACGGGAAAGAAGAGGAATCTGCCCCATCTGTTTAAGATACATTTTTACGGGATCATCAATATGAACTGTCTCCTCTAAGGGTTTTCCTTCTTTTCTTTCCAGCTCTTCAACTTCTTCTGCTTCTAAAATACTTATATTCTGATTGTCTAAACGATCAAAAATCAAATCTAAATCATTAGCATTTACAATCTCTTCAGATAAAAAGTGATTAATTTCATCATAAGTCAGATAGCCTTTCTTTTTGCCTAAATCAATTAATTGCTCAATATTTCTTTCTAACAATTTCTGTTTAACCATTCTCCTCCTCCTTTATTTTTTCGTATTTCAAAATAATTTTTCTCATTTCCTCTATATTCTTATTTGCCTCAGCAATTTTTAATTTCTCTTTTAAATCCTCTCTTACTCTTTTCAGTCTTCTTTTTTTCAATTTTTCCAAACATCTCCTTAAGAGTGTCTTCTCTAAAGGCACCTCCTCCATAAGAAGCCAGCTAACAAAGCGGATCACTTCTTTATCCTCTACTATTCCTAAAAATTTCTTTAAAATATTATTTTCCTTCTCTGAACTTATATTTAATTTAGAAAGTAAATTTATTACCTTCTTAGCCAAAGGATGAGTAAAATCAGCTTCATTTAAATATTTTAAAATATTTATTTTTCCTTGAGTAAAAAGGTAGTGGAGTAAAATCTTTTCCGCTAAAGGAACAGGCTCAGCTATTATTTTTTTTCTGTCTTTCAAAAGAAACTTAGAGTCTTTTCTGCTTATTCTTCTCAACTCTAACATAAGAATTTCTTCACGTATACCTAAATAGGAAGCTAATTTTTTTACATACTCGTATTTTTCTACTTCACTTTCTAATTTATTTAAAGTAAGCAACATCTCTTCTGTTAACTTCGCTTTCCCTTCAATACTTTCTATGTCAAAATTCTTTCTTAAAACTTCCAATTTATATTCAAAAAAATCCTTTTTTTCTTTTAAAAGTTTAAGGAAATAATCCGCGCCTTTTTCTCTTATTAAAGAATCAGGATCAAAATCCTGAGGAAAAGTTACTACACTCACCTTTAACCCATTCTCTAAAAGTAAATCTAAAGCTCTTAAATTAGCCATCTCTCCTGCCACATCTGAGTCAAAGATTAAAATTACATTTTTAGTGTATCGTTTAATAAGACGAATCTGTTCCAAAGTTAATGCTGTTCCTAAGGAAGCAACAATATTTTTTATCCCCTTTACATAAGGAGTAATCATATCAAAATAGCCTTCTACAATAATAACAGCATCTTTTTTTATTATTTCCTCTTTAGAAAAATTTAATCCGTAAAGATGAAAACGTTTATTATAAAGAGGATTCTCAATGGAGTTTATATATTTGG
>CAZBLX010000047.1:0-7028 GCA_964492865.1 uncultured Planctomycetia bacterium
TCTGCAAAGATATCCAAGTGTTTTATCTCCAGCCCCTTTACCATGTTTTTCATTATCCCAGTCTATATATCTTACTCCTGCTCCTGAATCCCTTGGAGGAACGGAGATACTTCCAGGGATTTGACAACCTCATATAATTATTCTTCTTTTTTGTATTTTATTTTATAGAGTTTCTTTACTTTTGTCAAATATACCACTTTTGAAATAGTAGAAGGTAGGAAATTGCTTTTCTTAATCATATTTATTATCTGTAGATATACTCCAAAAACTCTTCCTAAAACCAAACTTTTATTTATTAAACAAAAATAAAAATTAAAAAATTAAAAATAATTATTATCCACTCACCTCCTTTTCCTTCTAATTTTATTTATAATTTTTTTTATTTTTTATCAATAAATTTAAAAAAACTCTTTAAAATTTTCTACAAAATTTAAATTTTATTTTGAATAAAAAAATTTTTTTAAATAGCTCAATAACATTTGAATTTACTTTTTAAAATAAAACTTGAATGAAATTTTTTTATTATAAATTAAGCTCTTAAAAATTATTTCCGTGATAGTGACAATTACCACATTTACTATCAGGTCCCCTATGATACTCATTATGACAGGATCCATAACAAAAATTATAAAAACGATTACCACTTATTGAAATATCACCTTTTCCATTAACTTCAGATCTTAATAAATAAGAATTAGACGATCCATGTGGTTCA
Organism: uncultured Planctomycetia bacterium; assembly: GCA_964492865.1. Classification (GTDB taxonomy): domain Bacteria; phylum Omnitrophota; class Gorgyraeia; order Duberdicusellales; family 4484-171; genus CAZBLX01. Next base: position 716 of record CAZBLX010000047.1, read on the forward strand.
TGACAATCCATACATGAAAGAACGTAAGTTTGACCAACTGTATAAGGTGATCTTAAAGATGTAGCACTTCCATTTCCTTTTCCATGTATTTCGGTATTCCAATTTATGTACTTTAAATCTCTTCCTAAAGTGGTGCTATAAATTTGATTTGACATATCATGACAATTTGTGCAAAAAGTAACATAATCAGGAGTTTTTGATGCTTGAGTTGAAGCAGTATCATTTGTGCAATCAGGCTCAAATCCAATTTTATTATAACAATAAGGTGGCTGGTAATTGTATTTATTCATCCTTTCTGTATCATCATCTCCCCATAAATTTCCATGATACTTTGGTCGTGAAATAGCCGATTGAGTAGGATCAAAACTTGTTCCATTACCACCTAATCCACAACTTCTTTGTGCAATATGAGGATTATGACAAGCTACACAAGGATTGGAATCTGGAGTAAAAAAAGAAAAAGTACTATTAGCAAAAAACCAAATATCATATAAATTATGATATGAATCTTGATTAAATGCGTCCATAATATTTGTAGCATTAGGATTTATTGGTGCCCCTCCAAAAGTTTTACTATAATCATAATTTGTAATTCCACCTGCACTATGGCAATAAAAACAAATATCATCATTTTCTGAATACTCATGAACTGCACCGGTAGGAACGGTATTAAAATTATTAGCAAAAAGAGCGAAAGAGCCATTACCTGTATGCATTTCATGACAGTGAGCACAATTGCCTTTAGAATATCCAGACAATCTATATACTCCATAATTGCTATTTCCATGTGCTGATTCTTTATAAGAACCAGTTATTCCACTACTAATAAATATTAAGATTGTCAAAATACTAAGGAAGGGCAACCATCTCATAAGCAGGTCCCCCTAAATGTATATAACCTTTTATTTTATCATTATAAACATCAATTACAGCTATAAGATTTTCTTTATCAGAACCTGCATAAAGCCATTTTTTATAAGAGGAGTAAGATAATGCATAAAAAGAAGCTTTACCTTCTATAAACTCATTTATATTCCTCTGTCCTTTATAAAAATAAGGAATATATCCATCATCACATGTTAAATAAATTTTATCTCTTACCAAAAGACCTCTTAAAACCAGAGAACAAACATTAAGTCTTCCTTCAAAGGAAAACGAAGGCAAAGAATAAATAGAAATTCCACCATTTACATCTGACACATAAACATTTTCTCCATCAGTAAAAATACTTACAGGTGTTAAAGGTGTATCTAAGCGTTTTATTCTGTTTAATCTATCATCAAAAACATATATTGCATTTTCTGAAGAAGAGATGAAATAATTTTGAACTTGAGGAATATAGCATATATAGCCCGGCTCAAATTCCACATATTGCAAATTTAAAATATTACCTTTTGTAAAATCAAATAAAGCTATCTTTCTGTCTGATTGAGAAACAATCACACCGTTCCCATTTTTATCTACATCCATAAATTTAGGCTTATTTAAAGGTGATACAGAAAATACTTTTTCTATATTTAAAGTCTTACTATTTATAATTTTTACAGTTTTATCTTTGGCACAAAGAACATAAACTTCAGATCTATCCCAATTGGAAACTAAATATTGAGGCTTTCCTTTTACCTCTATAAAATAAACTACTCTGTTTAAAGCACTATCTATCACCCATAAACCTTCATTTTTTTTATCAAGTGCAAGTAAAAGCTCCTCAACTCTTGGCTTTTCTCCAAAGGAATAACTTAAAGCAGGAATAAATTTTCCATTTTTAAAGCTCTGGGCTACATTCCAGTTAATAAATAAAAGTAAAATTTTTCTTTTGGTTTTTGTTAAATCTAAATAAAATTTATAAATTTTATATTTAGGATCTATCTCTATTTCTTTTCCATTTACACTAGCTTTTTTTAAATATAAAGTAAATTCTAAATTCTCTTTAGGAACTTCTACAAAACCCAAATAAACTTGACCAAAATTTTTCTGAAATGTTATATTTTTTTGTTTCAAATTAACCAGATACTGATATGCTCCATTTTGAAAAATTATTTTCTCTATTTCAAGGTTTGCTTTTATATGGTGAAAATTTTCCATGTTGCAAAAAAGATGTATTTTTAAAGAAAAAGCCAAATTAATTTTGAAAAATATTAAAAATATTAAAAATATTAAACTTTTTTTCATTTTCTTCCTCAGTATTTAGTCGTATGACAAGCTAAGCATCCATTTTGATTATCAGATATCCCCGGCCACCTTTTATAATCCCATCTTAAAATACTATCATAAGGTGTTGCATGTGCTCTATGACAGCTTACACAAAGAACTATAGCATCGTCAGCACCAGAACCTGTGAGAACTTGGGATAATACAGCTCCATCTTTATTCCCTACTGGAACTTCCGGAAAATAATTTTTTACACCACCAACAGTACCATTAAAAAGACCAGGATAATTTCCATATTCTTTATTACTAACGTTGTTCATATCAATATCTGTTGGATGTCTTAACCAGGGAGAAGCATATGTATTATTAGCAGTTTCCCAATGAAATTTTCCATGACATTCACCACAAAGATAATTAATAGATCCAGAATTACTTCCAGGACGATTAACTGACTGATTATATAAATCTACAGCATAATATCCATTATGATCAGAAGCCGACCAATCTTTCTCCCAATCAGGATCTTCTGTTCCCTTTATACCAAGTAAAAATCTGTAGCTTTTTGCAAGTGTTGAACCGTCACAACTTGTAGAATTATGTCCATGGTGAGCACCTAAAATTGCTTTTACTGGATTTACTTCAGAAGGATTTCCATGACATCCATATTTCCCTGAACAAGTAAGCTGATTTGAACCCCAATCTGCATCACTACGACGAGAATCATAACTTGAATCCCAACCTGGTGGTTCTTTATAAGATTCTAAAGCAATTCCTTTTACATCATGACCTTTTGAATCGCTGTTATTACCCCAAGTTGCAACCCACCAAAAATCTCCACCTGCTGTAACATTATCCGTAGTCCCAAAAATATAAGTAGGTTCACTACTTGAAACAACTATAGGGACATTTGAAATTCCTGATTTATCAGAATGGCAAAATATACAATCTCCCTTAGTAAGTGCAGGAAACGGATTAGTTGCAATAGCACCGCCAGGGTATTCTATACTTAATGGCTGTCCACTTTGAGAACAATGCATGGTGTGACAGTCTGAACAATGTCCTGAAACTTTAGAACATGCCTGTTTATATATTAATAAAAAACTTATCAAAAATAAAAGTATCCATACTTTAATATTGAAAAATTTCCACTCTTCCATTTCCTTCATCTACTATTCCTATATAATTTAAATAAAGATTTCTTATTCTTATAGGACGATAAAATTTACCTACAGTCCAACCCTTTTCTCCAAACTCTTCAATTTTTGTTAAAGATGGAAGTTTAAATATTATTACTTTGGCAAGATATCTATCCAAAATAAATAAATGATTATCTTTAACCTCTAAGGATTTAGGTAAAATTACTTTTCCTTTTAATGAATATGTTTCCCATTCTCCATCTGGTTTTAAATGATAAACCTTTTTATTCAATCTGCTTAATCCCCATAAACCTTGTTTATTTACCCTAAAATCAACAAATCCTTTAAAATCCTCATCCTCTGGTTTTAATATTTTTTCTACTACTAAATTATCTTCTTCAAAACTTACCACTGCTATAGCACCTGTTTCCCTATCAAGAATATACATTTTATCTTCATAAATCTGAAAAATTTCAGGACGTAGTCTTATGTTTTTGTAATTTAAAATATATTCCCTAACTTCTTTTTTAGAAAAATTGACTTTATAAAGTCCTCCAAGCTCTTTATCTATAACCCAAAGTTCATCTTCTTTTCTAAAGGCAAGATCTATAGGTCTTTTTAATTTTTCTTTTGGATTTAAAGCAACAAGTGGATTTCCTCTCAGGTCATAAGAAATAAGCCTTCCATTTCCACTATCAGCTACATAAAATTTATTTTTCTTAAAAATTACACTATGAGGATTTATTAAAGGTGTGCCATCTGGAGCCTGAGATAATGAAATAACTCTTTCTACAGCATAAGCAAAGGAAATATTAATTATCAAAAATAGTATTATTAATAACCTTTGTGACATTCTATACATAAAGCTTTTTCTCCACTTAATCTTAATAAATATTTATAATCTACACCCATAGGATCATGACAGGTCATACAGGAAGTAGCTTGACCATTTCTTGGATCTCTTACTTTTTCTCCAATTGGATGAGTAAAATTAGCATGCCACTTGTGACATTTTCCGCAAAGTTTCATATCTTTATTTCTTAACATACCTCTTACATTTGAACCATGTCCTTTATGACATACTAAACAATTTTCCCAATCCTTATGAACATATAAAGTTTCTGCTTTTTGAATAACTGCCTCTCTATGGCAATTGAGACAAACAGATTTTACCTGCGCCTTTAATAAATTTTTTTGATCTGAAAGATGAGGAGAATGACATTCTATACAAAAAGGTTTTTCTTGAGAAGCTGGTAAATAATGATTATAAACTCCAGCAAATTCTTTTCTTATTTTAGAATGACACTTAAAACACATATCATTCCCTTTAATATTTTCTGAGTGGCATTCTTTACATTTTCCTTCTTTGTATGGCTTATGAGCAACTTTTTTTAAAAGCCCCCTCTTTTCTGCTCCATGAGGATTATGGCAAGTTCTACAATTTTCTCCTTTTTTAAGATAAGGATGGGAAGACAAAAGAAAAGATAAAGAATGGCAATTTAAACATATACTTTTATTTTTCAATAAATAACTTTCATCAGAATAATGAGAAGAATGACAAGTATTACAATTACCCTGCTTAAAAGGAATATGTAAAACCTTAAAACTTGTCTTTATTTTATGACAATTAAAACATACTTTTTTAAGAGAAGCTTTAAGAAGCACTTTCTCACCTTTATGAACATTATGACATTTTAAACACTCTCCTTTTTGTAAAGGATAATGAATTCTCTCAAACTCTTTTTGTTTTTCTAAAACTTGAGGATGACAATCATAGCATAAATCTGGCATTTTATTAATTAAAAGCTTAGGATACTTGGAAACATGTCCATTATGACAACTAAAACAATCTTTTAACGGTTTATGAACTTTGGAACCTTTAAATTTATTTAAGGGATGACAATCAATACAAGTTTTTATTATTAAAGCTTTACTCTCTTTTTGCCACAGGGAAAAAAATAAAAAAATAAAAATTAGAAATATTATTTTTCTCATTTTTCCCTACCTATGACATTTTTTACAATTTCCTTGTAAGAATGCTTTATGGGCTGAACCTCCCCATAAAAATCTATCATCATTTCCTCCATGAGGATTATGACAATTTATACATTTTTCACCTGAAAGTTTTTCATTACCGTGTTTCTCAATTACTCTATTATTTATATTATGACATTTGATACAAATTTGTGAAGATGATATTTTTAATAAATTATTAAAATCTCCATAATGATAGGCATGACAATCTAAACAATTATCAGTTGGTTTGTGCCAGATTTTTATTTCTCCAAGAGTATCAGAATGACAATCCAAGCAAAGTTCTTTTATTTTAGTTTTTATCATATTTTTATAATTGCTTCCATGCCCTCTATGACAAACTATGCAATCTCCTTCTTTTATTGGTAAATGAATGACTTTCTGAGTTTGTAATTTTTCTTCTATAGAAGTATGACACTTAAGACAAAGACTTCTTAAAGGTAAAGGACTATGAAATGGATAAAATGAAGCATGAGGAAGATGACATTCATTACATTTATTTTCTTTAAAAACTGAATGAATATATTTAAATTCTTTTTGTTCAGAAAAAACATTTTTATGACAATCTTGACAGAAACTTATCCATTCTTTTTTAAGAAGCCTTGTTTTCCCTGAATGGCTATCATGACAAATGGAACATTCCTTAGAAGCAAATGGAGTGTGCTGAGAAAAATATTTACTTTCTTCTTCTTGTTTTTTATGACACTCAAAACATAAAAGTTTTTCTTGTTTTTTAAGTTGAGCAACAAAATTAGAATTATGCGAAAAATGACAAATTAAACAATTTCCTTTCTGAGACGGAGGATGAACTTTTTCATTCTTATTTATTTGAGAATGGCATTCTAAACAAATCTTATTTTCTGCAATTTTTAATAAACTCTTTTCTTCTGAAACATGAGGCTTATGACAACTTAAACAATTTTTATTTTTTACCGGGGTATGAACAAATCCTTTTTTCTTCTGTTCTTCTTTGGTGCCATAAGAATGACATT
>CAZBLX010000048.1:0-6843 GCA_964492865.1 uncultured Planctomycetia bacterium
GGGGAGATGAAAGTTTTAAAAGTAAGTATAGTAATGTTATTTTTATTCTGGATAGTGAGTATATTTTTGGGATATAATCTTTATCTTCTCCAGAAAGAAAAGTTAAAACAACTTCAGAGTAAATTAAATTTTTATGCGCAAAGACTCTCTTCTTATAGCGAGGAGGTAGTTAATTTAAAAAACAATCTTAGGAAATTAAATTCAAAGATAGTTGCGGAAATGAAGGAATTAGAAAGGAAAATAGCTGCTAATAGCTTAAAGAATAGTGAGATTTTTTCCTTGGTGGGAAGAATGAGGAGAGATATTCATGAGTGGCAGAAGGATTATCATCATGTTTTAGTAGAGATTAAGCAATGTTTGGAGAAATGGCAGAAGGAGATTACTTCGGAAGTTTCTCAGCAAGAGGTTTCTCAGGAAAAGAAAGATGTTTCTCAGAAAAAGGTAGAACTGGGTGAAATTTCAGTTAAGAAGTAATATTTATTTAGAACAATTTTAAAAAAGGAGGAGGATGAAGAAAAAAAGTTTTACTTTAGTAGAAATTATGATTGTAGTAGCAATTATTACTCTTTTAGCAGCAATTGCCATTCCTTCTTTTTTACGTATGCGTCTTAATGCCAATGAATCAGCAGCTGTTGCTGCTTTACACACGATTGCTACTGCAGCACAGAGTTACCGTTCAGTTAATGCTACCTATCCGGCAAATTTAGCAGATTTGGGAGTTAATTCTGACCCTTCCTATATTGATACTATTTTGGGATGTTCCTCTCAGCCTTGTACCAAGCAAGGATATAACTTTACCCTTACGGGAACTACCTATACCTTTACCGCTACTGCTGTTCCAGTAACTTTTCAACGTACAGGAATAAGAAGTTTTTATATTGATGAATCAAATATTATAAGATACTGCACTACAGAAAACTGTAATCCTAAAAACGGTAGTATTCTTGAGTAAAATCTTCTTCATAGGCGATCTTTTAAGTGAAATTTAAATATTATCTTCTTTTCTTTTTATTAGGAACAATTGTCTATATTAATTCATTTTCCGTAAAATTTATATGGGATGATAGAGCGTTAATTTTAAAGAATCCTTTAATTAAAAACTTTGTTTATTTCTTTAAGATTTTCAAAACTCCTTTAACTTTTCTTCACTCTACATTTTATCGGCCTCTCCAAAATCTCTCTTTTATGCTTGATTTTTTCCTTTATAAATTTAATTATCGTGGGTATCACTTGACAAATATTATTCTTCATATTCTGGTGTGCATTCTTTTGTTTAAAATAATTTTTCTCCTTACCCAAAATCAATCCTTAAGTCTTTTTTCTTCTTTACTATTTTTGGTGTCTCCTTTATGGACAGAAGTAGTAACCTATATCTCAGGAAGAGCAGATAGCTTGATGGCAATTTTTATCTTATCTTCCTTCCTTTTTCTTCTTAAGAGAAGATTTATCCTTTCTTCTTTTTTCTATCTTCTTTCTCTTTTTTCCAAAGAAGCAGCTTTAATTTATCCTTTCTTTATTATCTTTTATTTACTTTTTTTCAAAAGAAAGGAAAAAATTTATATTAGTTATCTTTTCTCTCTCCTTTCACTCTCTTTTTTTTATCTTGCTTTGAGAAATTCAGTCATAAAAATTAGTCTATCCAGTTCTTTCTCTCTTTATCAAAGAATACTTTTTTTTATCACCGCAATTCCTCGCTATTTATTTTTAATATTTTTTCCTGTTAATCAGCATATGTCTTATACAGTAAAAATCCCCTCTTCATTTTTAGAAAAAGAAGTAATTTTTTCCTTCCTTTTTTTAATTTTATTACTTTCTTTTATACTCTTTAAAAAAGACAAAATCATCACTTTCTTTTTTGCTTGGTATCTTATTTTTCTCCTTCCTTACTCAGGAATTATTCCTATTAATGCATTTTTTGCTGAACACTTCGTTTATCTTTCTTCTTGCGGAATTTTTGTAATTTTTATCTATCTTTTGCAAAAGATAAAATTTAAATTAATCCCTCATTTTTTAATTATTAGTTATATCTTTATCTTCTCTTTAGCTACTTTAAGATACAACTTTCTCTGGAAGGACGAAATTCATTTTTATAAAAGAATAATAAGGCTTTCTCCTAACAGTTTCTGTGCTTATAATAATTTGGGAGTTATTTATCTTAACCAAGGAAATATAGATAAAGCCTCTCAATTATTTAAAAAAGCATTAAAAATCTATCCTCAATTTTCAAAGGCTAAGATTAATCTTGCTTATGTTTATTTTCTTAAAGGTGAAGTATCTTCAGCAAAAAAAATAATTGAGGAAGTTTTGAAAGAAAACCCTTATCATCCCTTAGCCTGTAATTTGTTGGCAGATATATATTTGAAAGAGAAGAAGTATAAAAAGGCAGAATATTTTTATAAAAGAGCATTAAAGAAAAATCCTCTAATTTCTTCTTTATGGATAGATTTATTTTTCTTTTATCAAGAGATAAAAGAGACCAAAAAAGCAGAAGAGATAAAAAAGAAGTTAGAAAAGTTAGATAAATTTTCTTTAGCAAAAATTTATTTTTTTCAAGCAAAAAATTTTTGGAAAGATAATAATTTGGAAAAAGCTTTATTTAAAATAAAAGAGGCTATAGCCATTGATTCTTTTAATAGTGAATACTATAATCTTTATGCTTGTATTTTAAAAAAAATGAAAAGATATAAAGAAGCAATTTTTATCTATAAAAAAGCATTAAGTATCGACCCTTTTAATGCACATATTTACAATAACTTAGGAAATCTGTGGGCGATAAAGAAGGATTTTGCAAAGGCAGAGAAAAATTTAAAAAAAGCGATCGCTCTTAACAAAAAATTTCCTGAAGCCTATTTTAATTTAGGGTTGCTCTATTTTGAGAACAGAAGGTTTAAAGAAGCTAAGAAAATGTTTGAAAAGGCAGTTTTTTTAAACCCTCAGTTTAAGTTGGCACAAACTTATTTAAACAAAATAAAAAATACATTAAATTGACAATTATAATTCTATCGTGTAATATACTTAAAATAAGAGTTGAAATTTTGAGTAAAGGGAGAGGAGATGTTCAAAGTAAGAAAAAAAGTTTATACATTCTTTAATTATATTATTATTCTCTGGAGTTTAGGCTGGCTTTATTTAATCTTTAAGAATTTTTCTTCAAATTTTAAAAATTGGCTTTCTGATTCTTTTTTTCTTGTAACTCCTTGGCTTTCTGGATTATTTTTACTTTTACTCATCCAGAGATTTATTAAATTCACCAAAGATAGCTTTAGTTTCTATGAGTTTAAAATTAGAAAAATATATCTTCTTTTAGGATTCCTTTTGTATATATTTTTTATAGCTTTAATTCCTTATTTGTTAACCCAGGCTCCTCAGGGTTACGAATATCATTATAATTTTGTTATTATTGCCATGAATATACTTTTCTTCTCTATACTTTTTGAGAAAATGAGTTTTTTCAAAGTAAAGAAGGTGATTCTACATCCTGTTTATTCACAAACCCAGATAATTATTTTTTCTTTATTTCTTTTTGCTACCTTGTGTCTAATTTATTGTGGTTCTGTAACAATTGCTAATGATTCATTGGTATTTTTAGGAATAGTTTTAATTATATTTGCTTTTCTTAAACGCAACAGTTTTGAATTTAGTTGCCCCTACTGTTTTAGAATATTAAAAATTTCCTTCCCTCCAAAAATACCTTATCAGTTTGAATGTAGTTATTGCAGAAAAAAGATAAGAATAGAGTTGTTTAAAGAAAGCAAACCTTTCTTTAGCAGAAAATTTCTTGTAGCTACTAAGTCTGAATAAAAAAATGCAAAACAAAGGGTTGAAGTTTTTCATTAGAACTTATGGTTGTCAGATGAATGATCGAGATTCAGAGGCTTTAGCTGGTTTATTGATAGAAAAAGGATTTAAGTTGGTGGGTAATGTTTTTTCTGCGGATGTAATTTTAATCAATACCTGTTCGGTACGTAAACATGCAGAACAAAGAGTCTTATCTTTTTTAGGAACACTTAAAGGATTAAAAAAACAAAAAAATAGAATTATTGGACTTATTGGCTGTATGGCAAAAAATAGAGGTGAGGAACTTTTTAAAAAACTTTCTTATTTGGACTTGATTATTGCGCCATCCAATTTTGATAGAATACCTTATTATCTGGAGAAAATTACAAAAGAAAAAATACGCATAATAGACTTAGAAGAAAGAAAAAGGGAGGAGTTTTTTTATCATTCTTCATTTCGTTTTGATAGCTCTTCTGCTTATGTGGTGATTTCTACAGGTTGTTCTAATTTCTGCTCTTACTGTATAGTTCCTTTTACCCGGGGAAAGTTAAGGATAAGAGATTATCACGATATAATAGAAGAGATAAAGAGAAATGTGGATATGGGAATAAAAAAGATTACTCTTTTAGGGCAAAATGTTAATGATTATGTATTTAGAATTTCTAAGGATAAAGTTATAAATTTTGTAGATCTTTTAGCAAGAATAGAAAAAATTGAGGGGATAGAAGAGATTGATTTTATTACTTCTCATCCTAAAAACACAACAAAGGATTTATTTTTTCTTATGGCCTCTTCAAAAAAAATAAAAAAACACTTACATCTTCCTTTCCAATCTGGGTCAAATAAGATTCTTAAACTGATGAGGAGAGGTTACACTAAAGAAAAATATTTAGAATTAGTAGAGGAATATAAAAAAATTGTTAAAGGTACGATAAGTACAGATGTAATTGTAGGTTTTCCTTATGAGGAGGAAGAGGATTTTTTAGAGACTGAGGAGCTTCTTAAGAGGATAAAATTTAAATATGCTTATATATTTAAATATTCTCCCCGTCCTCATACAGAAGCATTTAGCTGGCCAGATACAGTGCCTTTGGAGGAAAAAGAAAAAAGACATGCTCTTCTTTTAGATTTACAAAGGAAAATTTCTTTATGCGAAAAGAATTCCTAATTTGTTTAGTAATAATTTTCTTTTCTTCAACTCTTAAGGCAGAAAAAATTTCTTCTAAATTGTATTTAAGTGAAGATTACATAGCCTGCATTAAAAGTGTAAGTGGAGATAGTTGCTATCAGATTTATCTTTCAGGTTTATGTTATCTTAAGTTGAGAAAATATATAAATGCTCGTAATAATTTCCGTAAAGTGGTTAAAAAATGTCCTCAAAGTGAGTATGTACTAACTTCTTTGATCAAAATAGGGGATGCTTATCTTTTGGAGGGAAAATATAAAAAAGCTAAAGCTGCTTATAGAAGTGTGTTAAAAAAGGAAAATGGAAGGAAATTTTTGCCTTTAATTTATTTACGTTTGGCTCAAATTTCTGCTAAGGAAGGAAATTGGCAAAAGGAAAAAGAATTTATTGATAAGATAAAATATGAGTATCCTAATAGTATAGAGAAAGAACTAGCGCAAACTTTGGAGAAGCGAGGATTCTTTTTTACTATTCAGGTGGGAGCTTTTGTTAATTTTAAAAATGCTTACTCTCTTTTAAAAGAATTAAAGAAAAAATATCCGGCATATTTAGTTAAGGAAAGGAAAGGAAAGATTGTTTTTTACAAAGTAAGAGTAGGAAAATTTAAAAAAAGAAAAGAGGCTGAGCAAATTTATGAAAAATTAATAGAAGAGAATTACCCTGCCTGTTTTTATCCTTAAACCTATGAAAATCGTCTTCATTGTTGGTCCTACCGCTACAGGAAAAAGCGATTTAGCTTCTAAATTAGCAGAAAAGACTTCAGGATGTGTTATCTCTTGTGATTCTATGTTAGTATATAAAGAACCAAAGGTTATTACTTCCAAACCTTCCTCAGATATTTTAAAAAAAATAAAGCATTATTTTGTGGATATTATCTCGGTAAAAGATACCTACAATGTATTTCTCTATTTTAAAGAAGCAACAGAGCTAATTAAAAAACTTTATAAAAAAAAGATACCCATGATTGTATGTGGAGGTACCGGACTTTATTTTAAAGCATTGCTTGACGGAATATTTGAAGGAGTCTCAGCCAATGAAAAATTGCGTCAGGAATTAAAAAAAGAAGCAGAAGAGAAAGGAAAAGAGTATTTATATAACAAGCTTAAAGAGATAGATCCCCAGACGGCAGAAAAAATCTCTCCTTCAGATTTAAAAAGAATAATTCGTGCTTTAGAGGTTTATTATCTTACCGGTAAAACTATTAGCTGGTATAAAAAAAGAAGTAAGGGATTATGGGGTGAGTTTCCTATAAAGGTTTTTGGTTTAACTTTAGAAAGAAATTTGCTTTATAAAAGAATCAATGAGAGAGTTGAGGATATGTTTAGGAAAGGAGCAGTGGAAGAGGTTAAAAAAATTTTAGAGATCGGTCCCAGTATCACTGCAGAAAAGATTATTGGGATAAAAGAAATTAGTTTATTCTTAAAAGGAAAGATTTCTTCAGAAGAGGCAAAGGAAATAATGAAGAAAAATACACGTCATTTTGCCAAAAGGCAATTTACTTGGTTCAGAAAAGATAAAAGGATTGATTGGATAGATATAGAGGGAAAATCTTTAAATTCTCTTGTAGAAAGGATTTTAAAAGATGTATGAGACAGAGAAAAAAGAGAAAGCACTTTTAGTTGTTGTTATTATTGAGGAAGAAAAAGAAGGATGGAGTCAAGAAGAGTTAGCCGAAGAGTTTAAAAATTTAGTTATTTCTACTGGAATTGAAGTAGTAGATTTGATATTTGTAAAAAGAAAAATCCCTACTCCTTCTTTTTATATCGGAAAAGGGAAAGTTTATGAAATTGCTAAAATAGCTCAGGAGAAAAAAGTAGATGTAGTCATATTTAATAACAATTTAAGTTTTACTCAACAAAGAAATTTAGAGGAAATTTTGA
>CAZBLX010000049.1:0-6753 GCA_964492865.1 uncultured Planctomycetia bacterium
TTTATTCCTATGGAAAAAAGAATATCCTTACTTATGTTATCCAAGAAATCTAACTCTTCTCGGTTAAGAAAGGTTACTACGCGATGAAGAATTTTTTCTTTTTTCTCTTGCATTTTTCCTCCTAAAATAAAAAATCCTCAAGGCAACCAATCACCTTGAGGGTTAAAATAAAAAACCCTAAGGCAGAAACCTTAGGGTTTTTTTATATAATCCTTTTGGCAGCCCCGCTATCCTTTTTTAAGGACCGGTGGCTTTGCGCCCCAAGGTTTCCCTTGGTTTGCCTTTTTCAAAAGGACCCCAATTTGTCAATCCAGTTAAGAAATAACATATTTTTTTAAAAAAAACAAGAAGAGCAAAAGAGAAAAAATATATTTTTCCCTAAGTATATTTATGTATTTTTATAAAAATATTATCAAGCTAAAATTATCTATGGATGCGTTCTAAATTTGATATGTAATGAAATAAATATAAAAACTATTAAAAAATAAATTCGCCCTGTAACTTGACAAAATCTTTTGAAAATAAAATGTCAAGTTATGGTCGCAGTTTTTAAGAATCCTTACCCTGCTTACCAAATCTCATTACACGTCGGGTTTGAAATTACACCTCGGGTTTGATTAAATTAGTTTTTTAAGGAGTTAAAAAGGGGTTGGGGTTATATCAATTTTGGGAAAGCAAACTCCAGTATAAAATATTTGACAAAAGGGAAAAATGTGGTATAAATAATTCCTTATGAAGTTTACTAAGTTTTATCCTCAGGTAGAAAGAAAATGGCTTTTGGTTGATGTGAGAAATAAAACCTTAGGAAGGGTAGCTACGCGTATTGCCAAGATCCTTCAAGGGAAAACAAAACCTACCTATTCCCCTAACTTTTTATGTGGTGATTATGTAGTGGTTATTAATGCCAAGTATATAAAAGTAACAGGGAGGAAACTGGAGGAAAAAATTTATGATAAATATTCTGGGTATCCAGGAGGAAGAAAAGAAATTACTCTTAAAGAGTTAATGAAGAAAAATCCTTCCAAAGCATTATATCTGGCGGTAAAAGGGATGTTACCTAAGAATAAATTAAGAAAAAGAATGCTTAGAGCTTTAAAAGTATATTCTGAAGATAAACATCCCCATCTTGTCCAGAAACCGAAGAGGATTGAGGTATAGTGGAGAAAAGATTTGCATTAGCCACCGGAAGAAGAAAAGAGGCTACCGCAAGAGTAAAAGTAACTTTTGAAGGTAAAGGAAGAATATTTATTAACGGAAGAAAATTAGAAGATTACTTTCCTTTAATTAATCATCAATACCAGATAAAAAGACCACTTGAAATAACAGAACTTTTAGGTAAAGTTGATGTGAAAGCGAAGGTTTCAGGAGGTGGAGTTACAGGGCAAGCAGGGGCAGTAAGCTTAGGTGTTGCACGTGCTTTAGTTGAACTTGATCCAAACTTGAGAGGTATTTTACGTAAAGAAGACCTTTTAACTCGTGACCCACGTGCAAAAGAAAGGAAAAAATACGGTCAGAGAGGTGCCCGTCGCCGTTTTCAATGGACTAAACGATGAAAGAAGTAAAGATTTTTGCCAGAGCCGGTCAGGGAGCAATCACTACAGCAGCAATTTTGGGAGAAGCACTTTTTTATGAAGGCCTTTATGCTTACGCTTTTCCTCATTTTGGTGCAGCACGTATGGGAGCACCGATGAATGCTTTTTTAAGATTTGATAGGAATCCGGTAAGGACACGCTCTCAAATTTATGAGCCAGATTATGTAATTGTGATTGACCCTACTCTTCTTCATACTGAAGATTGTTTTAAAGGATTAAAAGAAAATGGTTTAGCTATTGTGGCAATAAGAGAAGGAATAAAGATTCCTTCCAGCAAAGTAAAATTAATCACTTTAGAAGCAGAAAAAATTGCTCAAGAAATAATTGGGCGTCCTTTCTCTAACACAGTGCTTTTAGGAGCATTTTCTAAAGCTACAGGAGAGGTAAAATTGGAATCTATTCTTAAAGCGGTAGAGAAAAGATTTATTGAGAAGCCCGAAGTGCTTAAGAAGAATTTAGAGGCAGTAAAAAAAGGATATGAGGTGGTAAGCTAATGTTCGGACCGTTAGTAGCAAAACCAGGCTCTTCTAAAAATAATCAAACGGGCTCCTGGCGAATGCTTAGAAAACCAAAGTTTCTGCATAAAAATTGCATTGGTTGTGGAATGTGTAAATTGATTTGTCCTGAAGCTTGTATTGATAAGAAAGATAAAAATTTTTATGAACCTGATTATTCTTATTGTAAAGGTTGTGGGTTATGTAGTTATATATGTCCTAAAAAAGATATTATAATGGTTGAGGAGAAATGAAAAAGTTTTTAGAAGGATCACACGCAGTAGCAGAGGCAGTAAAATTATGTAAGCCAGGGGTGATTTCTGCCTATCCTATTACTCCTCAGACTCACATTGTAGAAAGATTGGCTGAATTTGTTGCCAATGGAGAAATTAACGCTCAATTTGTAAATGTTGAAAGTGAGCATTCTGCTGCCAGTGTGGTTTTGGGAGCTGAAGCAGCAGGTGTACGAGCCTTTACTGCTACGAGTTCTCAAGGATTAGTTTTGATGAGCGAGGTTCTATTTAATATTGCAGGGCTTCGACTTCCTTTAGTTTTGGTATGCGCTAATCGCGCTTTATCCAGTCCGATAAATATTTGGAATGATCATCAGGATGCAGTTGCTTTGCGTGATAGTGGTTGGATTCAGTTTTTTGTAGAGAATAACCAAGAGGTGCATGATTTTATTTATCAAGCATATAAGCTGGCAGAGAATCCTAAAATTATGCTTCCTGTAATGATAAATATGGATGGATATATTTTGACTCATGGGATGGAGCCGGTAGATATTCCCTCACAAACCGAGGTGGATAAGTTTTTACCTCCCTATAATCCCCCTTATAAATTAGATGTAGATAATCCTTTAAGTATGGGGCTTTTGGGAGATCCAACGGTGTATTTAGAGACAAGATATGCAATTCAGAAAACTTTAGAGGATGTTTTAAAAATTATTCCTGAAGTTGGTAAAGAATTTGAATCTATTTTTAAAAGAAAAGGAATAGACTTGGTGGAGAAATATAAGATTGATGATGCTGAAAATGTAATTGTTGCTATGGGTTCTGTCTGTGGAACAATTAAAGATTTTGTAGATAAGAAAAGAAAAGAAGGACTATCTTTAGGGCTTTTAAAAATAATTACTTATCGTCCTTTTCCTAAGGAAGAAATTTTTAATTCTTTAAAAGATAAAAGAAATATTTTTGTTTTGGAAAAAGCAGTTTCTTTGGGAAATGAAGGTCCTCTTTATACAGAGATAAAATCTTTATTTGAAGGTGAAACTCCTTGCGTTTCTGGATTTATTGCTGGATTGGGAGGAAGAGATATTACTTTTAATACCTTGGAGAAGATGTTAGAGGTAGCAAAAAAAGGCAAAGTGAGAAGTTATTTTTTAGATGTGAATTATTCTCTGCTGAAGGAGGAATTTTTTATCTATGAGTGACCATTTTAAAGATCATTTATTCGTTTCAGGACACACTGCCTGCAGTGGTTGTGGTCAGGCAATCGCTGCAAGGTTAGTTGTGGATAGTTTGGGCAAAGATACTATAGTTTGCAATGCTACAGGGTGCTTAGAGGTTTTCTCTACCAAATGTCCTCAATCAAGCTGGTGTATTCCTTGGATTCATTCTTTGTTTGAAAACGCAGCAGCCGTAGCCAGTGGAATTGAGGCAGCATTAAAATACTTAGGAAAAAAGAATATAAAAGTTTGTGCCTTTGCTGGAGATGGAGGAACTTCAGATATTGGGCTTCAGGCTTTAAGTGGAATGCTTGAGCGAGGACACGATGTTTTATTTTGCTGTTTTGACAATGAAGCTTATATGAATACAGGGATACAGAGAAGTGGTCTAACTCCTTACGAGGCTTCAACTACTACATCTCCGGCAGGAAAAATATGGCAGGGAAATTGGCGACCTAAAAAACCAGTTGTAGAAATATGTGCTGCTCATTTTATTCCCTATGCGGCTTCTGCCTCTGTTGGTTTTCCTCAAGATTTACAGAGAAAAATTAAAAAAGCAGCCTCAATTTCTGGTCCTAAATATATCCAGATACACTGTCCTTGTCCCTTGGGATGGGGGTTTGATTCCTCTCTGACCTTAGAGATAGCCAAAAATGCAGTATTAAGTGGTCTGTATCCTTTAGTTGAGTATGAATATGGAAAATTAACAAAGGTATTTAAAATTAGTAGAAAGCCAGTAATAGAATATATCAAACCACAGCGTAGATTTCGTCATTTACTTAAAGATGAAAAAGTACTTAAAGAGTTACAAGGAGTAGCCGACAGAAATATAGAATATTATGGATTAGGTAAGGAGGAAAAATGACGGAAAAAGTATGTGAATATTTTCAAAATTGTCCTATCTTTGAGAAATTTTCCTTAGAGAGTACAAAAAATGTATATATTATTCTTTACTGTAAAGGGTCTAAAATGGAAGAATGTGCAAGAAGAAAATTACGTAAGGAGGGAAAAGAAGTTCCTTTAAATCTTTTACCTGATGGTTCAACAATGAAGATTTGAAAGGAGGCAAAATGAAGGTAATTATTGATGAGAATGCTTGTGTAGGGTGTGGACTTTGTGTAAATACTTGTCCGGATTGTTTTGAAATGGCTGAAAATGGAGTGGCAAAGGTAAAATCTTCAGAGTGTTCTTCGTGCGATCTTAAAGAAGTTGCTAATCAGTGTCCGGTAAATGCAATTAAAATTGAGGAATAAATCAGGAAGGATAAAAGGAAGAAAATATTTTTATATTAAGTTCTTTTATTAATTGATTGAAAAACTTTAATTCTTCTATTAATTCTTTCTTTAAATAAATTTTTTTCCGATACTTTTCTTTCTCCTTCAAAAATTCTTTTTTATTAGGCAAAAGAAGCTCTTTTATTTTTATAATGTATGCACCTTTTTCTAAAAGAAAAACTTGAGGAAGTATCTCTCCTTTTTTTGAAGAGAATATCTTTTCATTCAATTCTTTATCTAACCCCACCCTCTCAATGTAATCATAATATTTAAAAAAGTCAGTTTCTTTATACTCTAATTTATATTTTTGAGCCAAGCTTTTTAAATCCGTAATATTTTTCTCTTTAATTTTTTCAAGAATTTCTTTTCCTAATTTTTCTGCTTCTTTTTCTGCTTTCTCTTCAAGAGCCTTCTTTTTAATCTTTTCTTTAACCTCCTCAAAAGAAGGAATACGCTCTCTTTTTTCATCAACCTTTTCTAAAATTACATACCCTTTTTCAGTAGGAATTATTTTACTTAAAGAATTCTTTGGTAAGGAAAAGGCTATTCTTATTAAATCCGGTTGCCATCCCAATTCTTCAATTGGCGAGTTAAAAGTTAAATATCCTGATTCTTTATAATTTCTGTTTAGTTTTTTGCTTAACTCCTTTATCGTTTTTACTTTTTTTTGCAATCTTTCTATCTTCTTTTCCATTTTTTTAAAATCCTCTTTAGAAAAAATTAAATACCTTATTTTCACTTTAGGTTCTTCTTTAAAAAGAGTTTTATTTTTTTGATAAAATTTTTTCATCTCCTCTTGAGAAATACTGATATTTTTAAAACGAGAATAAGGGATAAAAAGATAAGAGATTTTTGCCTTTTCTTTATCTTTTTTATACAATTCTAAAATTTCTTCATCTTTCACTTTCACCTTTATAAATTTTTTCAAAAGTTTTTCAATCATTAATCGTCGTCGAACATATTCTTCAAATGCACGCGGTTCTATATGAAGCC
The DNA here is from genome assembly GCA_964492865.1 of uncultured Planctomycetia bacterium. Lineage (GTDB taxonomy): Bacteria > Omnitrophota > Gorgyraeia > Duberdicusellales > 4484-171 > CAZBLX01. The sequence continues at coordinate 5,801 of CAZBLX010000049.1, forward strand.
TTCTTCTTAAAAAATTAAAATAAGTCTGTTTATCGAATTTTTTCTCTCCAAAAATTTTTTTTACTTCTTTAATTACTTCCTCATCTTTTATTTTTATTCCTTCTTTTTTTGCTTTCCATAGAAGAATATAAAACTGCCAGGCTTGGCTTTCTAACTGAGGATAGCTAAAATTTCTTCCCTGAGTAATTAAAAGATGAATACGCGCCAGTTGAATATAAGGGAAAAACTCTTCTTTTTTAATAAAATGATTCTCGATTTTTCCTATAATTGATCTTTTTCTTGCCGAGAAGAAAGAGATACTTCCCCACAGAATAAAAGCAGGAACAATTACAATTACCAGAACCCATAAAATCCTTTTTATATGACGTGTTTTGAATTTGGTAAGCATTACTTTAATATAAACTTTTTAAGGAGAAATTTCAAGCAAATATTTGATTTTATTTTTTATTTAGATAAAATAAACCTGATGGAAAGAAAATTTTTTATTGTAGTTTTGCTTGCTTTTATGATTTGTGGTTGTTATTCTTTGCGAAAAAAATTTGTGCGTAAAAAGAAAATGACTAAAAAGATGCCTGTATATGTAGATTTTAAAACGTATCAAGAACCAAAGTCTCAAAAGATTTATGAAGATTATTATTTATTTGCTTGTGGGTGGCTTGAGGAGTTGATAAAGAGTTTGAATTTTACAGGGAACAGAAAAAAGCAGAAACAGGCGATTGATGAGGCGTTGATGAATATAGAGCAGATGATGGTATTTCTTAATCAGGAAGGAAAAGAAGAGCTTTCTTTGATTTATGAGGAGCTGCTTAAGATAAAAGAGAAAATTTATTCTCCATTTTTAAATGGTATAGAGAAGGAATTGATTGTGAAAGAAATAGAGAAAATATTACGCAAACTGCATTCCCAATTCAGCTGGTCAAAAATAGCCAAATGGAGGAAATAGAGATAAAAAG
>CAZBLX010000050.1:0-6518 GCA_964492865.1 uncultured Planctomycetia bacterium
TTTTTTAAGATATTTAAAGTAGTCTGAATCGGTAGAAAGAAGAAGGGTTGTGTTTTTATCTACTGTATTCTGGTAAGTTTTTAGAGTTTGCAAAAAAGAGAAGAATTCTGGATCCTGAGAATATGCTTGAGAATAAATCTGGTTAGCTTTTGCCTCCGCTTCTCCTTTTATTTTCTGTGCTTTTTTATAAGCTTGAGAGGTTATCACTTTTAATTCTTTCTCGGTTCTTCCTTCAATCTCTGCCTTAATTCCTCTTCCCTGAGAGCGATATTTTTCTGCTGCCTGTCTGCGCTCAGCAATCATGCGTTCATAAACCTTTCTTCTTACCTCTTCTACATAATTTACTCTTTTTATCCTTATATCAATAAGCTCTATACCATAATGAGGAAGTGTTTGTTTAATTATTTTAATTATTTCCTCACGCATCTTATCTCTTCCTTCTTTTATGCTTTCAGGTGCCTTTTCCTCACTACCTTTATTTTTTCTCTTTTTGAATTCTTCAACAATACGGTTGGAGGAACGAACAATCTCAATTAAATTATGGGAAGTAACTACATCCCTTACAGCACCATCAATTATATCATCTAAACGGACTTGTGCTCCTTCCTCATTAACCACTGTCTGGAAAAATTTTAAAGGGTCAGCAATTCTCCAGCGTGCGGTTGTATCCATCCAGATATATTTTTTATCCTTGGTAGGAATCTGGGTAGGATATCCGTCCCAAGCAAGTATTCTTTTTTCAAAATAATTAACTTTTTGAATAAAAGGAATTTTAAAGTGAAGCCCTGCTTCCCTGACAACTTTTTTAGGTTTTCCAAATTGGGTAATTACAGCTTGTTTTCCCTCAGGAAGAATATAGAAAGGTGAACTTTGAATAAGAAGGAGAATAAAGAAAAACAGAATAATTAAAAAAATAATTATCTTTCTCATTTTTCTAACCGCAGCAGGGGTAAAATTGATTTTTCTTTCTCATCAATAATATACTTTTTTCCTGCTTTTTTTAAAATCTTCTCCATATATTCAAGATAAAGCCTTTTTAAAGTAATATCTTTTGCTTTTTTGTAGGAAGAAAGTAAAGATAAAAATCTTTCTACATCTCCTTGAGCTTTATTTATTATCTCCTGTGCGTAACCTTCAGCTTCCATTATTATCTTTTTTGCTTTTCCTTGAGCTTCAGGAATCTTTTTGTTGTACACCTGCCATGCCTCATTAATCATCCTTTCCTTTTCCTGCTTTGCCTCATTCACCTCATTAAATGCTGGCTTTACTGGATCCGGAGGATTAACATCCTGAAGTTTGACAGTAATAATCTCTATTCCTGCTTCATATAAGTCTAAAATCTTTTGTAATTCTTGCTGTGCTTTGTCATTAATCTCCAATCTTTTAGCAGTAAGAACCTCCTCAAAAGTATAATCCCCCACAATTTTTCTCATCACAGATTCGGATGCATCTCTGATTGCTTTTCTCACATTACGTAAGTTAAATAAAACTTTATAAGGATCTTTTATTCTGAACTGAACAACCCACTCTACATCCAAAACATTTAAGTCTCCAGTAAGCATTAAAGATTCATCCTCAAATCCTTTCTCTTCATATTCTGTTCTTACTCCTGCCCTTTTTGTACGAAATCCAAACTCTTCTTTATAAATATACTTTACCTTTACAGGAATCACCTTATCAATTCCTAAAGGCAGCTTAAAGTGCAATCCTGGCAAAGCTTTACCTACAAATTTTCCCCATCTTAATATTACCCCCACCTCATTTGTTTCAATCGTATAGAAACTGGTAAAAAGAACAGAGATTATCAAAATTGCCAGAATAAACCAAAGAAGGGAAAATTTTATCTTAAATCTTTTTCTCCAGGGATAAATTATCTCATCAAATTTTACTCTCTCAAAATCCATAATTTACTTTTTATAAATAGCACCTTGGGAGGCAGATTCTACCATTTGAGAGTATCTGTATAAATATCCTGTTTTTATCTTAGGAGGCAAAATCTTCATTTCTTTTTTTCTTCTCTCTATCTCCTCCTTATCTAATTCTACCTCTATCTTTCTTTGAGGAATATCAATCGAAATTCTATCACCATCTTTTAAATAAGCAATTAACCCGCCACAAGCTGCTTCAGGTGAAATATGTCCAATACAGGGACCGCGAGTTCCTCCAGAAAATCTTCCATCAGTGATTAAAGCTACGGATTTATGAAGTCCCATCCCAACAATTGCTGAAGTTGGAGAAAGCATTTCTCTCATGCCTGGACCTCCAGAAGGACCCTCATACCTTATTACAACTACATCTCCTTTTTTGATTCTTCCTTCAAGAATCGCCTTCATTGCCTCCTCTTCAGAATTAAAAACAACTGCACCTCCAGAAAATTTCATCATATCCTTATCTACTGCTGACTGTTTAACCACACATCCATCTTGAGCTAAATTTCCCCATAAAATTGCAATACCTCCTTCAGGATAATAAGGATTATCCAAAGGTCTTATTATATCCTCATCAAAAATTAAGGCTTTCCTGGCAATATCTTTTATCGTTTTTCCTGAAACTGTAATATTATTTTTTAGTTTGGGAAGTAATCTTTTCAACACTGCTGGAATTCCTCCCGCATAATCTAAATCCTCCATAAAATAGTCTCCTGCAGGACGCAGTCTTGCAATCCAGGGGATTTTTCTACTTATCCTGTCAAAATCCTTAAGACTTATATCTACTTCTGCCTCTTTTGCTACTGCCATAAGATGTAAAACTGTATTGGTTGAGCCTCCTAAAGCCATATCTATACAAATTGCATTCTCTAAAGCAGCTTTATTTACAATATCACGAATCTTTATTTTTTTCTTTACCAATTCAATAATTACTTTTCCACTCTCATAGGCAATTCTTCTTTTTCTTGATAAAACAGCAGGTGTAGTTGCACAGAAAGGTAAAGAAAGTCCCATCGCCTCTATTAGACAGGCGGTCGTATTTGCGGTATAAAGTCCCTGACAAGCTCCAGCAGAAGGACATGCTTCTTTTTCTAAAAACTCTCTCTCTTCTTCAGAAATTTCACCTTTTTTGTATCTTCCTACTGCTTCAAATGTATCTCTTACCAAAGAAAGCCTCTTTTTACCGAAATGCCCTGAAAGCATGGGTCCGGCAGTTACAACAACTGTAGGAATATTTATCCTTAAAGCACCCATAAGCATTCCTGGGTTTATCTTGTCACAATTGGTAAGCAAAACCAATCCATCCAAGCTATGTGCTTCAGCAATTGTCTCGATAATATCAGCGATTAACTCACGGGAAGGCAGAGAATATTTCATTCCTGAATGTCCCATAGCAACACCATCGCAAATTCCAGGAACCCCAAAGATAAAAGGTGTGCCTCCGGCTGCCTCAATCCCCCGTTCAATAAACCTTTCAAGCTCCCGCATATTAATATGTCCTGGAATTAAATCTGTAAATGAAGAAGCGATTCCGATAAAGGGACGTCTCAGGTGAGATGTAGAAATTCCTGTTCCATAAAGTAAAGCTCGATTAGGCATTCGCTCTAAACCTTTCTTCACTTTATCTGAACGCATTTTTCCTCCTTCTTTTTTAAAAGAGTTTTTATTTTATAGGGGATAGATTAATCGGCTCCTTCTAAATCCTTTACTTCTTCTTTCTCTTTTAAAAAATCTTTTTTTGTCTTTTCTACAACCAGTGGCTGGACATACTTTTCCACAATACTTTTTGTATTTTGAATTTTAAGTTGTTCAAAAAGGAAAAGAAATTCTTCCTCCAATACAGAGGAAACTTTGCCTTTTAGTTCCTTAGGTAGGTTATAAATCTCTTTTTTGAAAGGTCCTAAAGCTTTTTTTCTTGTTTTATAAATAAATTGATCCTCACTCCAATCTGCTTTTCGCTCCTTAGCACAATTTTCTCTTAACCAATTATAAATTTCCTCTTTTAAAGGCAAAGGCATATATTCATAAACAATATTTTGAAATTGAGTAGCTAAGTGAATCTCACAACAACCAACCTCAGGAAAGTGATGAAATGCTTCTCGAGGTAATGTTGATGCTCCATGCTGGACACAGCCGGCTAATTTATAATCTTGGCGAGCAATTTTTGAAAGTTCCCTTAAGGTATCAAAATCAAGTTTGACCCGAGCTATAGAACCATCGGGTAAAACCACCCCACCGTGTGTTGTTCCTGTCTGAATTGCCATTTTTGAAATCCCTTTAAGAGAACCAATTTCTTTAAGATACCCTTTCATAAAAGCATGTAATTCTTGAGGGGTTGAATTTTTTCCTCCAATTTCTCCAATCTCTCCTCCAACTGCAACTTCTATTCCTTGAGGTTGCATTTCTCTTATAAATTTTGTAAAATAGGCACAGGCCTTAAAATTTTCCTCCTGTTGTTTCTCTATACTTTCTTTGGATAAATCTACCAAAGTTGAGGTATCCACATCAATATTGTAAAAATGAGCCTCTATTGCCTCCTTAATTAAATTTTTAAGTTGAGAAAGTTCTTTTTCTTTATCCTGATAATAATTTTTTGCTTTAACCTGGAAGTGATCCCCCTGGATAAATACCGGACCCTCGTAATTCTCTTTTATCGCTGCAAGAAGAACTAAACTTGCATATTCAAGGGGTCTCTGGTGAGTATAGCCAATTTCGCTTTTTGCAATTTCAAATATAAAAGCACCTGCATTTATTCTTTTTGCCGCTCTAAATACTGCTTTTGCTAAATCATAAGTTAAAGTTCTTAAATTGATTGCAGGAACAGTAAAAGGAGGAAGGTTATTTTCTGCTTTTGCTTTATATAAAGGATAGATTGAGGAAGGAAAAATATCATTTTTTAAAGCTGCCTGATACGTTATCCAGTAACATAATCTTTTAATTTTTTCATCATCTCCCAAAACAATTGTATCCACTAAATTATCAACTATCTTATCTTTAAAAAGTCCAAAATCTACAAATTCTATTTTTCCTTCTTTCTCTTTAAGTATTCTCTCGTTAAAGATTTCTCTTTCTTCTTTATAGATCATTTCTCTCTTTTATAAAAAGCTTTAAGTAAGAATTTTAATCAATTTCAGATAATTGTCAACCTTTATTTTCTTCGGTTTAATTATTTTTTTAAGAGGCAAAGTTATAATTTTATTGTTTTTTACTCCTACATAAACACCAATCTCACCTCTTCTTAAACACTCAACCGCTTTATTACCCAAGTAAGCAGCCAAAATTCTATCTAAACGTGTGGGACGTCCACCTCTTTGAATATGACCTAAAACTACTGTGCGCGTCTCAAGTCCTGTAATCTCTGTAATTTTTTTTGCAATATCTGAAGCTTTTCCGCAGCCTTCGGCAACAATAACAATCCAGCTTACTTTTCCCCGAATATTACCTTCAGTAATCTCCTCACATATACTCTCAATATCAAAATTTTCCTCAGGAATCAAAACATTTTCGCATCCTCCTGCCAAAGCTACTTCTAATGCTATCCAGCCACAGTCTCTTCCCATAACCTCAACAACAAATATTCTCTCCAAAGATGTGGCAGTATCTCTTATCTTATCTAAAGCATCTAAAGCAACATTTACAGCAGTGTCAGCTCCAATAGTTAAATCTACACCATTTACATCATTATCAATTGTTGCCGGAATTCCCACAACCGGAATGTCAAATTTACTGTAAAGCAAGTAAGCTCCCGTCAAAGATCCATTTCCACCAATAACAATCAAACCATCTAACTTATTTTTCTTAATCGTTTTTACTGCCTTCTTTTGTCCTTCTTGAGTTAAAAAAGCTTTAGAACGCGCTGTTTTTAAAATGGAGCCTCCTAAATTTATAATTCCTGAAACTGAGCGTCTCGTCAAAATTTTGGTCTCCCCTCTTATTAATCCTTCATATCCTCGCAATATTCCTACTATTTCAATATTATAAAAAGAAGCAGTCCTTACAATTGCCCGGATACAGGCATTTATCCCTGCACAATCACGAGTAAGAATACCAACACGTTTTATCATATTCCCCATAAGGCTACATCCTTAGGATAGGTTATCTTAAACTCTATCTTTATCTCTTTTTTCTCCTTAGGTTTTAAATTTAGTTCCCAAAGCATAACACCTTTTTTATCTTGATAATTTTCTTTAGAAGGTTTAGGATAAATCTTTACATCTTTGATAACTATTCTGTCCGTTTGAGAAACAGGAATAGCATCTAAGACTTTCAGTTTTACAGGTTTATCTTTCAAATTCTCTATCTTAATTTTAAATGCTAAACTTCTAATTAAAGTCTGCCTTTTTAGTTTTCCGAAAAATGTCTCTTTAACTTCATCTTTAATCTTTTCTCTTTTTATCTTTATTTCTCTGTCTACCCCTAAATTAAAATAAAAATCCTCCCCAGCTTTCTTCTCTTCCAAATAGGTCTTACCGATAAATCTTTCGTCAAAATAAACACTTAAATCACCAGGCAAAAGTTCTTTATCAAAACGAGTCTTACAAACCAAAAATACCCAAGAGGTTTTTTTAGGAACTGCATAATAGAAAAACT
>CAZBLX010000051.1:0-6497 GCA_964492865.1 uncultured Planctomycetia bacterium
TTTCTGGCGACCATTTTTTATCCTTAATTTTAAACAAGAAAAAAATCATAGAAATTTCCTCCCAATTTTTGTTGAATGGTAATTAGAAAGATCAATTTTTCACCAATAATATAAACGCTTTACAAACTCAAAGATAATCTTTAAATATAAAAAGTTAGTTTTAACCAAGGAATATAACGATAAAATAAAAAGCTTATAATTTTCTTGACTATGGAGATTGGTAGAGTATAGAAAAATTTTTACTGTATGATATAATAGTCACGGTATGGAGAAGATATTAATTGTTGATGATGAGAAAGAGATAGTAGAGTTTTTAAAGAATTTCTTAACAAGAAGAAAAAATATTAAAGTTTTAACTGCTACTAACGCTAAAGAAGCAATTGATTTATTTATTAAAGAAAGACCAAAGTTAGTATTTTTAGATATAAGAATGAATTTACCTGAAGATGGATTTGTAGTATTGAAAAAAATTAGAGAAGTAGCCAGTGAGGAAGAGACAAAAGTTGTTATGCTTACCGCAAAGGAAGATAGATCAGCAGTAGTAAAATCAAAAAGACTAGGAGCTCAAGAATATTTGGTTAAACCTATAGATTTAATGGTATTTGATAAGTTAATTTCTCATTATTTGGAGAAAAAATAAACCTCTTTTTATGCGTGTTTCCTACCGCAAAGAGCTTGAGAAAGCTGCCCGACGAATGATTCTTATTCATCGCACAGATACTTTGATAAAACTGATAATTCGTGCCATAATAAGAAATTTAAAAGTGACACACGCAGGAATTTTTCTTTATCAAAAGGATAAAAAAGTATATGTTCTGACGATTTCTAAAGGAAAAGAGGGGGTTAAGATTCCTTCAGGGCTGGTAAAATTATCTTTTGATTCACCTTTAATTAGGTATTTTTTAGATTCTTCTTATCGGCTGGATAAGAGTAATTATCTTATTCTGGAAAATGTGAAAAGATGGCTAAAAAGAGAAAGAATAAAAAAAGATAAAGTTTACAGGGATTTTTTTAAACAACTTATATATCTTCTTTCCCTAATTAAAGTAAAAGTAGCTCTTCCCATTTTTTTTCATGACGAACTTTTGGGAGTATTTGTTTTGGGAGAGAAAATCTCTAAGAAAAAATTTTCTTCAGATGAGTTGGCTTTTCTTTCTATTCTCTCTTCTGATGTCGCAATGGCAATACGCAATGCTTCTTTATTTGAAGATTTACGTCTGCAATTGGAGAGAAATCAGAAATTATTTTTACAAACTATCTCTGCTTTGGCACAGGCTATTGAAGCTAAAGATAAATATACAATTGGGCATACAGAAAGAGTAGTGGATTTAAGTTTAAAGATTGCTCATCAATTGAAAAAAATAAGAAGAATAAAGGATTGGGATAGGTTTGAGCATAATTTAAGAATTGCTGCTTTACTCCATGATATCGGTAAAATAGGAGTGCCTGAAAGTATTTTAAATAAACCCACTTCTTTAAGTGAGAAAGAATGGGAGTTCATAAAAAAACATCCTTTAATTGGCGTAGAAATTTTATCTCCTATTAAAGATTTAGGGGAAGTAGCAAAAGCAATAAAGTATCATCATGAGCGTTTTGATGGAAAGGGTTATCCTGAAGGATTAAAAGGAAGGAAAATTCCTCTTATATCCGCAATAATTGCTGTTGCTGATGCTTATGATGCTATGACTTCAGATAGACCCTACCGGAAGGCTTTATCACCTCAGGAAGCAAAAGAAGAAATTAAGAAAAATAAAGGAATACAATTTCATCCTCAAGTAGTAGATGCATTTTTAAAAATTTTCTCTAATGGTAAATGAAAAAAATAATAATTTTTCATATTTCCCAATTAGGAGGACACAAAAAAGCAGCAGAAAATATAAAAGAAGCATTAGAATATAAAGCCCCTTCCTTAAACATTTTTAGTTTAAATATCTTTGATTATATCAGTCCTCTTTTAGAAAAAAAGGTAAATTTCTTATATGGATTAACAATAAGATATTTTCCCCAGCTGTGGGGAAAGTTTTATGATCGAAAAGGTGTAATTAAGACTTTAGCTCCTTTGCAGAAAATTATAAATAGATATGCATTATCTAAGATTCATAAATTAATTAATAAAGTTAATCCTTCATTAATTTTGACTACCCAGGCTTTTCCTTGTGGAATAATAGCTGATTTTAAGAGAATTTTTAATTTTAATATTCCTTTAATAGGAGTTGTAACTGATTATTATCCCCATCGCTTCTGGCTTTATCCGGAGGTAGACTTTTATACTGTAGCATCTCAGGAGGCAAAAGAGATTTTGGTAAAGGAAGGAGTTGAGGAGAGGAAAATAAAAATAGCCGGCATCCCTATATCCATAAAGTTTTTAAATCCTTTTTCTCGAAAAGAAATCGCTTGGGAATTCGGTTTTGATTTGAATTTGCCTGCAGTTTTAATTATGGGAGGAGGATTGGGTATTGGACAGCTGGATAAAATTGTTAAAATAATTGATAGAAGTTTTAAAGATTTGCAAATAATTGTAGTTTGTGGTAAAAATAGAAGGCTTTATAAGTGGTTTAAAAAGAATATTTCTTTTTTTCAAAATAAAGTTTTTTATTTTGGGTATGTAGACTTTATACATAAACTTATGGATTTTTCAGATATCATTATTACTAAAGCAGGAGGGTTAACTGTTTCTGAGGCTTTAGCCAAAGGATTGGCAACAATTCTGGTAAATCCTATTCCTGGTCAGGAGGAAAGAAACGCTCATTTTCTTTTAAAAAAAAGAGCAATTTTAAAAGCAGAAAATTTAAAAGAGATATCTATTTTCTTGAATTCACTCCTCAAGGATAAAAATAAGTTATTTTCTTTAAAAGAAAAGGCAAAAAATTTAAGTATTATTGATTCTTCTTTGCGTATTGCAGAATTAGTTTTAAGTTGTCTTTAATTATGTATTATCTTTTTCTTTTAGGAAGATTAATTGCTTTAAGTTTACCACGTAGTGTAGGATATATTATCGCTAAGTTGTTGGCAAAATTGAAGTTTTATTTTTCTGAAAAAGATAGAAAAATTTTATCCTTTAATCTTTCTCCTGTTCTTAAAGATAAAAAGAAAGTAAAAAAGACAGTAAAAAAAATTTTTGAGAATTTTGCCTTGTATCTTGTAGATTTTTTTAGGTTTTCTAAAATTGATATGGATTTTGTTAAGAAATATGTAAAAGTTAAAGGATTGAATTTGCTAAAGAAAATGTTTTCTGAGAAAAAACGAATAATTGCTTTCACTGCTCATTTAGGCAATTATGAACTGGGAGCAGCACTATCCTCTTTATTAGGTTGTAAAATTTGTGCTGTAGCTTTACCGCATAAAGATGAAAGAATTACACGTTTTTTTAACTCTCAAAGAGGAATTTTTGGTATAGAGGTGGTATTGACAGGAAAGGGAATAAAAAGATGTTTTAAGGCGTTAAAAGAAGGAAAAGTTGTGGCTTTTGTGGGAGATAGGAATTTTTCCCAGAATGGAAGAAAGGTAAAAATGTTTGGAAAAGATTGTATTATTCCTCGTGGTCCTATCTCTCTTTCTCTTCATATGGACGCTTATATTGTACCTTCCTTTCTTATTCGTAAAGAAGAAAAATTTTACGAGTTGATTTTTGAGCCTCCCATTTCTCCTTTTAAAGGAGAAAGAAAAAAAAGTGAAGATGAAATTGCTCAGGAATGTGCTTTGGTTTTGGAAAAATATATTAAAAAATATCCTGAGCAGTGGTATGTATTTGAAAGATATTGGCAGGAATAATGAAGAAAAAGATTTGGGTGGTCATTCCTGCATATAACGAAGAAAAAACTATTGGTATAGTTTTGGATAGTTTGAAAAGAAAGGAGATTTCTGTTTTAGTTGTTGATGATGGTTCACAAGATTCTACAGCTGAAGTAGTTGAAGAAAAGGGGGTTCCTTTAATAAGAAATGAGAAGAATTTAGGTAAAGGTTTAGCGTTAAAGAAGGGTTTTGATTATCTTTTTAAAAATGAAGATTTTGATTACGTTGTGACTATGGATGCAGATAACCAGCATTCTCCTGAAGATTTAGATAAGTTTTTGAAAGCCGCCGAGAATAACGAAGATTTTGTTGTAGGCAATCGGATGCAGAATCCGGAAGGTATGCCTAAGATCAGAGTATTTACTAACAAATTGATGTCTTGGCTTATTTCTAAAATTACAAAGCAAAAAATTCCTGATACTCAATGTGGATTTCGTCTAATAAAAAGAAAAGTATTGGAAAAGTTAAATATTGAGACAAATAAATTTCAGATTGAGTCAGAAATCATTATAAAAGCAGCGCGTTTAGGTATTCTTATAAAATCTATTCCCATCCGCAGTATCTATTATAAGAAAACTTTAAGCAAGATCCATCCTTTATTGGATACTTTAAGATTTATAAGGTTTCTTTTTCATCTATATAAAAAAAGAATAAATGAGAGAAAATGATTATCATAAATTAAGAAAGAGGATGGTGGAGGAACAGTTGATTCCTCGCGGGATAAATGACAAATCTATATTAGAAGCTTTTTTAAATATTCCTCGTGAACTTTTTGTTTCGCCTCAGCTGAGGAAATTTGCTTATGCGGATCGTCCTCTTCCTATAGGTTACAATCAAACTATATCTCAACCCTTTATGGTGGCTTTAATGACACAGCTACTTCATCCTCAAAAAGGTGAGAAAGTTTTAGAGATTGGAACAGGAAGCGGGTATCAGGCAGCAATTTTGTGTTATTTGGGATGCAAGGTTTTTAGTATAGAAAGAATTAAAGAATTAGCTGAAATTGCCAAAAAAAGACTTGAGGAGCTTAATTTTAAAGTGAAAATAAAAATAGATGATGGGACATTGGGATGGGAAGAATTTTCTCCTTTTGATAAAATTATTGTTACTGCCGGTGCAAAAATTATCCCTCCTCCTTTACTTTCCCAGCTTAAGGAAGGTGGAAGATTGGTGATTCCGGTAGGTGATCTTTATCATCAGGAATTGATAGTCATTGATAAAAAAGGAAAGGATAAATATATCAAAAATAATGCGGGAGGTTGTATTTTTGTTCCTTTGGTAGGAAAATATGGATTTAAGACCTGAGGTTTTAACTGTACTTCTGGCTGCTTCTCCTGTAGTGGAGCTGAGAGGAGCAATACCTTTTGCTATTGTTAATGGTTTGCCTTTATTTAAAAGTTATATTCTTTCAATTTTGGGAAATATGCTGCCGGTAGTTCCTTTATTTTTTCTTTTTGATTTTCTTTTTAAAAAATTAATAAGAGTCAAAATAATAGGTAAAGCTCTAAGTTGGTGGTTTGCCAGTATCAAAAAGAAATCTAAGGAGATCTCTATTTGGGGATATTTAGGACTGATAGTATTTGTGGCTATTCCTTTTCCTACAACCGGTGCTTGGACTGGGACACTGATGGCAAGATTATTAAATTTTTCTCTTTCTAAGACACTTTTAGCAGTATTCTGTGGGGTTTTATTTTCCGGTATCATTGTAAGTTTAGCTACATTAGGAGTTAGAGTTTTATTTTAAAAATGAAGGTAAGAGTAGCTTTAGCACAGATTAATCCTACTGTAGGAGATATTGAAGGCAATTATAGAAAAATTGTTTCTTTTATTGAGAAGGCAAAAAAGTTAAAATCAGATTTTATTGTCTTTCCTGAACTTGCTCTTGTTGGTTATCCTCCAGAAGACCTTCTTCTTAATCCAGATTTTTTGAATACATCTTTCCAATTTGTAAAAAAAATAGCCAGAATTGGTGAGAATATAGTTGTGCTTTTGGGAGTACCATTTTTAGAAAATAAAAATCTTTTCAATGCTTGTTTTATTATTCAGAACAGAAAGATAAAATATGTTTATAAAAAAATATTCCTTTCCAATTATTCTGTGTTTGATGAAAAAAGATATTTTCTGCCTGGAAATGAGATGCCGTTAATTTTCAATTCTCAATTGAAGTTTGCAGTAACTATCTGTGAAGATATCGGAGAAAAATTTTCTTCTATTTTTTGTGATCTTTCTCATAAAATAAATATTGTTTTTAATCTTTCTGCTTCTCCTTTTTTTGTAGGAAAGGTAAGGAGAAGAAAAAAAATACTGAAAAATTTAGCTCTTAAAACCGATGCCTATATAGTTTATTGCAACCTTGTAGGAGGTCAAGATGATTTAGTATTTGATGGAAGAAGTTTGGTTTTTTCTCCCCAAGGTGAAGAGTTAATTTGCGCTAAATCTTTTGAAGAAGATTTTGCTGTTGTAGATTTAGATGTAAAAAAGAAAAAAGTAGAGAATGATAATATAGAAAAGATAAGAATAGAGGATTTCTCAGTTAAGAAAAGAAGAAGTATAATTATAAAGAAGAAAGATTCCAAGGAGAATAGACTGGAAGAAATTTATAAAGCTTTAGTTTTAGGAACTCATGATTATGTGGTTAAAAATGGATTTAAAAAAGCAGTGATTGGGCTTTCCGGTGGAATTGACAGTTCTTTAACCTGTGTTAT
>CAZBLX010000052.1:0-6480 GCA_964492865.1 uncultured Planctomycetia bacterium
TTTCAAAAGATTTAGAGCAGAATTTGGTTGTTTTCTGTGGAGTAAGATTTATGGCGGAAACTACTAAAATTCTTTCTCCTGAAAAGAAAGTTCTTCTTCCTTCTGACACTGCCGGATGTCCTTTGGCAGAGATGATAAAAGAGAAGGATGTTCTTTTTTTAAAAGAGAAATATCCGGATGCCTGGGTTGTAAGTTATGTTAATTCTTCAGCAAAAGTTAAAGCTTTATCTGATGTTTGTTGTACTTCCGCAAATGCAGTTAAGGTTGTAAAAAATATTCCTGCAAAGAGAGTAATTTTTGTTCCTGATAAGAATTTGGGATGGTGGGTTAAAAAAAATGTTCCCGATAAAGAGATCATTTTAACCGAAGGTTATTGTTATGTGCATCAAGGATTTTCTTTAGAAGATTTAGAAAGAGCAAAGACTCTTTATCCGGATGCAGAAGTTTTAGTGCATCCAGAAGCACCTCCAGAGGTGCTTGAGAAAGCCGATTTTGTTCTTTCTACTTCAGGAATGCTTGAGCGCGCAAAACACTCTTTAAGTAATAAATTCATCATTGGGACAGAGGAAGGACTTATCTATCGACTCAAGAAGGAGAATCCTTATAAGGAATTTTATTCTTTGGGAATTCCTCGCATTTGTCAGGATATGAAAAAGACTACTTTGAAAAATCTTTTTGACAGTTTAGAAAACGAGATTTTTGAGATAACTCTTAAGAAGGAGACAATTAATAAAGCAAAAAGGGCTTTAGAGAGAATGCTGGAGTATATTTAGATAAAATAAAAATGAGGTGTCAACGTTGTGGTAAAGTTGCTCAGATAAATTTAAGAATTTATAACCTTAAGTTATGCAATGATTGTTTTTTAGAATTTTTCTCAAGGCGAGTGAGATTAACAATAGAGAGGTTTAAAATGGCTAATTTAAATGATAAAATTTTAGTAGCAGTTTCTGGGGGAAAAGATAGTCTTTCTTTATGGCTTCTGCTTCATGAGTTGGGATATTCAGTTAGAGGATTGCATATTAATTTAGGAATAGAAAATTTCTCAGAGAAAGCTCAAGAGAAAGTGGAGAAATTTTCACAAAAGTTTAGTTTAGAGTTAAAAATCGTAAATGTTAAGGATATTTTTGGAAAGGGGATAGAAGAGTTAGCCAGAATTGCTCATCGCGTTCCTTGCCGTGTATGTGGGATGTTGAAGCGTTATATTATGAATCAGGAAGCGAAAGAATTTAATTGCATTGCCACCGGACACACTCTTGATGATGAAGCCTCCTCTTTATTAGGAAATATTCTTTATTGGAGAGAAGGATATTTAGCAAGACAATTTCCTGTGTTAGAAGAGGAGGAGAGTTTAAAGAAAAAGATAAAGCCTTTTTGTTTCACTTCGGAGGAGGAAATTGTTGTTTATGCCCATTTGAAAAATATAGATTTTTTTAAAGAAAGGTGTCCTTTAAGTAAAGGAGCAACTTCTTTTGTATATAAAGAGGTATTTAATTTGTTGGAAAAAAGGATGCCAGCAATAAAATTAAGCTTTTATAAAGAATTTTTAAGAAAAAAGTTTTTTAAAGATAAAAAAGAAGTTAATCTAAATCCTTGTAAAATCTGTGGATATCTTACTGTTGACTCAATCTGTAATTTTTGTAAACTAAAAGAAAAAGTTAAAAATTTAAATTAGAAAAGAGATGTTAGAAGAAAAAATTATTTCTCAAGCAATTATAGAAAAATTTTATAAAAAACTTCTGGACAATCTTGAGGTGGATATCGCTATATGCGGAGCAGGGCCTTCAGGGTTAATCTGTGCAATAGAGTTGGCTAAAGAAGGAAGAAAGGTAGCTATTTTTGAAAGAAAGCTGTCTATTGGGGGAGGTATGTGGGCAGGAGGTATGTTTTTTAATGAGATTGTGGTGGAGAAGACTTCAGAAAAATTACTTAAAGATTTAGGTGTGCGTCTTGAGAAGTATAAGGAGAACTATTTTGTTGCTGATGCGGTAGAATGTGTATGTGCATTGGGATTGGAGGCAAAAAGAAGAGGGGTAAATATCTTTAATGGGATAGAAGTTGAGGATGTTTTAGTTAGAAAGAATAGAGTTTCAGGTTTAGTAATTAACTGGAGTGCAGCCAGAATCGCTGGACTTCATGTAGATCCTTTATCTGTAAAAGCAAAATTTGTTGTTGATGCTACCGGACACGATGCATATGTGGCAAGAATTGTAAAAGAGAAAGCAAGGATGAAGTTTAAAAAAGAAAAGGAGATAGTTTTTAAAGAAAGTTCCCTTTGGGCAGAAAAGGGAGAAAAATTAGTGGAAAAATACACACAGGAGATTTGCAAAGGTTTATTTGTCTGTGGAATGGCAGCCAATTCTGTGTTTGGTCTGCCACGTATGGGTCCTATCTTTGGAGGCATGCTTCTTTCCGGAAAAAAATGTGCCTGCCTGATTTCCTCTTTCTTTAAAAAATGAAGAAAAAAGTTGCTGTTTTATTAAGTGGAGGGATTGATTCCTCTTTTGCCTGTTATCTTCTGGTAAGTAGGGGTTTCTCAGTAGTAGGAATAACATTTAAAAATGGATATAAATTCTCCTGTAATATATCTTCTGCTTATTATGTATGTGGAAAATTGGGCGTTCCTTATCATGTTATAGATATTAAGAAAGAATTTAAAAAATTTGTAATAGATTATTTTATAAAAAGTTATCTTCAAGGTCTTACTCCCAATCCCTGTGTTGTATGTAATCGCTATATAAAATTTGGTATTTTGCTTGATTATGTAAAAAAGCTGGGATGTGAGTATATTGCTACCGGACACTACGCAAAAACTTTAGAGGAGGATGGTAGATTAATTCTAACTCGAGGGAAAAGTATTTTTAAATCTCAGGAGTATTTTTTAGCTGGTGTATCACCTCAGGTTTTAAAAAAAGCAATATTTCCTTTGGGAGATTATACTAAAGAAGAGGTGAAGAAAAAGATAAAAAAATTAGATATTTATCCCTTTTCTATAGTGGAGAGTAAAGATATCTGTTTTATAGAGGATGATTATCGGGAGTTTATTCGTTCCTCTCTAAAAAACCATAATGCTTATGCAGGCAAAATAAAAGATATTAAAGGGAATCTTTTAGGCACACATAAAGGAATTTATTACTTTACTTATGGGCAAAGAGAAGGCTTAGGAATAAGCAATGTCCGTCCTTTATATGTGAAGGATATTAATTATAAAACTAAAGAGATTATTGTTGCGGAAAGAGAGTTAATTTTGAAGAAAAAATTTAAGGTTAAGGAGTTAAATTGGTTTTATCCTCCTCAAAATTATAAAAATTTAAAAGTAAAACTGCGTTATAACAGCTACCCTCTTGATTGTGATATAAAGATAGAAAATGAAGATACTTTAATATGTGAATTAAAAAATAAGGATATACCTTCTCCTGGACAATTTGCTGTGTTTTATGACCAGGATAGAGTAGTTGTAGCCGGATTTATTGCTAAAGAGAATTAATGAAGGCAGTAGTATTGTTTTCTTTGGGTTTAGATAGTATTTTGGCGACAAAAGTTGTTAAGGATTTGGGAGTAAAGTTGGAGGCAATTCATTTTGTCAGCGAGTTTTTCCCTTTAACAAGAAAGAAAAAAGAGCTTCTTTCTTTTTTTAAAGAAAAATTAGGGATCTCTTTAATGATAAAAGATGTATCTCAAGAGTTTATAAAAATAGTAAAATCTCCCCGATACGGGTATGGTAAAAATTTAAATCCTTGTATTGATTGTAAAATCCTTATGTTTAAGAAAGCAAAAGAATTTATGAAAAAAATAGATGCTCAATTCATTGTAAGTGGTGAGGTATTAAATGAACGCCCTTTCTCTCAACGTGAAGAGATTTTTAAGCTTATTGAAGAAGAAGTGGGGTTAGAAAAACAGATTTTAAGACCACTTTCGGCAAAACTTCTTACACCTACAATTGCTGAGGAAAAAGGCTGGGTAGATAGAGGTAGACTTTTCGGTTTCAAAGGAAAATCTCGCCAACCTCAGATAGAATTAGCAAAAAGTTTGGGAATTTATTTTTATCCTCAGCCAGCAGGGGGCTGTCTTTTGACTGATCCTGCTTTTTCTAAAAGATTAAGAGATTTAATGGAGTATGAACCTGATTTTGATTTGAAGGATGTAAAACTTTTGAAAATAGGTCGTCATTTTCGCTTATCTTCATCAGCTAAATTGATTGTTTTGCGTAAAAAGGATGAAAAAGATATTTTAAAGGATTTATCTTTAAAAGAATTTGTTCAATTTATTCTGAATAAGGAAACGGTCTCTTTAGGAATAGGAGAGTTTAAAGAGAAAGATTTAGAATTAGCTGTTCAAATAATCCTTTCTTATTTAGGCACTAAAATGAGAGAGATAAAAATAATTGATGGAGATAAAGAGAAAAAAATTATCACTTTTCCTTTACCAAAAGAGAAACTTCCTCTTTACAGAATTAATTGAAGAAAATTTTAAATAAGATAAAATATTTCTATGTATCTGGGAATAGACTGGGGAGGCACATTTATTAAAATTGGATTAGTAAAAAGAAGGAAAATAGTAAAAAAGATAGTATTTTCTTCACAGGAGCTTCTTAAAAAAGAAGTATTTTTAAAAGAATTAGATAAACTTAAAAAAAGGATTTCTTTTAATTTTAAAGCAGTAGGAATAGGAGCCCCAGGAATAGTGGATATAGAGAAAGGTTTTATCTATTATCTTCCCAATGTAAAAGGATGGGAAAACTTTCCTTTGAAAGAGAAGTTAGAAGAGATTTTTAAATTACCTGTATTTGTGGATAATGATGCCAATTTATTTGGATTGGGAGAGCTGAAAGCAGGAGCAGCTAAAGGAAAAAAAAGGGTGATTTTTCTAACCTTAGGAACAGGTGTAGGTAGCTCTGTTGGTTGGAATGGAGAGATTTTAAGGGGCAAGATGAGTGCTTTTGAATTGGGTCATGTTCCTATAACTTTGAAAGGAAGAAAATGTAGTTGTGGTTCATCCGGTTGTATTGAAAGTTTTATTGGAGCAAAATTTATTCAGAAAAAATATTATTGTTTAAAAAGAGAAAAGATTGAGGTTAAAGAAATTTATATGCGAGCCAAAAATAATGAGAAAGAAGCTCTTTTAGTCTGGCAGGATTTTGGTTATTATCTGGGAAGGTTTTTATCAGGAATGATTAATATTTTTAATCCTGAAATGGTAGTGTTGGGAGGAGGGGTATCAGGAGCTTTTTCTATATTTAAAAAACCACTTTTGGCAACAATAAAAAAATATACTATGTGGCCAAATCTTAAAGGATTAAAGATAAAGAAGGCAAAGCTTAAAGATAGTGCAGTTATTGGCGCTTCTATTTTAGCAGAGGAAAATTTAAGAAAGGAGTGAAAATGAAGATTTTTATTGATACAGCAAATTTAGAAGAGATAAAAAAGGCTAATTCTTATGGAATTTTAGATGGAGTAACTACAAATCCTACACTTTTGGCAAGAGAAAAAAAGGAACCACGCAAGCAACTGGAAGAGATTTGTAGAATTGTTGATGGTCCGGTGAGTGCTGAGGTTTTATCTTTGGATGCCGAAGGGATGGTGAAGGAGGCAAAGGAATTGGTAAAGATTTCTCCTAAAATTGTAATTAAAATCCCTTCAACAGTAGAGGGGCTTAAAGCAACAAAGATATTATCCTCAGAAGGAATTAAGACAAATCTTACACTGTGTTTTTCTCCTTCTCAGGCGCTTTTAGTAGCTAAAGCAGGGGCAACTTTTGTCTCTCCTTTTGTGGGAAGACTTGATGATATTTCCTGGGAAGGGATGAATTTGGTAAAAGATATAAGACTGATTTATGATAATTACAATATCTCTACAAAAATTTTAGTTGCCTCAATCCGGCATCCTATCCATTTTTTGGAAGCAATGCGAATTGGTGCAGATTGTGCAACACTGCCTTTTTATGTAATTGAGAAACTTATGCAGCATCCTTTAACAGATAAAGGGATAGAAAGATTCCTAAAAGATTGGCAAAATTTAAAAGAAAGTATTGGTAAGTGAGAAGAGCTAAAGTTTATTTTTTATCTTTTGTTTTCTTTATCTTGCTTCCCCCATTTTATAGCTATTCTCAAGAAAGAAAAGTTAAATTTCCTGTTGTAATTGATGCAGAAAAAGTAAATTTTCTTCAGGAAGAAAAAAAGGTAATTGCGCAGAATAATGTAAGGATAAAGTATGAGGATATTAAAATTAGCTGTGATAAAGCTATTTATGATGCCGAAAATAACAAAGCACATCTTGAAGGAAATATAAAGATAAGTTCTCCTGAAGGCGAGGTTTTTGCTTCTTATGCCGAGTATGACTTTGATAAAAAACAGGCAGAGATAAAAAAGATGCGGATAGAATCCCCTCCTTTTTATGGAGAGGCAAAAAAAGCTGAAAAAATAAAGGAGAAGTATATTCTTAAAAAAGGTTATATTACTACCTGTAATTTGAAAAATCCTCATTA